>CAZHKB010000321.1:0-3526 GCA_964533405.1 uncultured Phycisphaeraceae bacterium
GCTCAATTCGAGGGTGCCGGGCGGGTGACTCTCGGCCAGCGGATCGGCGGTGGGCGGGCCGGTTCGGGCGGCGGGATCTGTGGCTGGCTCGCCGGGTCCGAGGGGACTCGGATCCGTCGCGTGCTCACGGACGCGGCTCTGTTCGGCCGGGGTGTGCTTGGCCGCGGCTTCGAGGCGGCGGGTCGTCCATCGCTTCTCTTCGTCGTGGAGGAGTTTGCGGTACTCGAGCAGCACGTCGCCCGGCGCGCCCACCGCCCGCATGGTGCCCGCGTGCAGCAGCACGCACCGGCTGGTGAGCGTCCGGATGATCTCCTGCTGGTGGCTGACAAACAGGAGCGTGGTGCCGGCCTCTCGGAGCAGGCGGAGGCGCTCGTGGCAGCGTTTCTGGAAGAGGTTGTCGCCGACGGTCAGGGCCTCGTCGATGATGAGGACCTCGGGGCGGACCTGGACCTGGACGGCGAAGGCCAGGCGGACCCGCATGCCGGAGGAATAGGTCTTGACGGGCTGGTCGAGGAAGCGTCCGATGTCGGCAAACGCGGCGATCTCATCGAAGCGTTCGTCGATGTCGCGGCGCGACATGCCCAGGATCGCGCCGTAAGTATGAACATTCTCGCGGCCCGTGAAGTCGGGGTTGAATCCGGAGCCGAGTTCGAGCAGGGCGGCCACGCGCCCCCGGACCGTCACCTGACCCTCGGTCGGGGCCAGGGTGCCGGCGATGATCTGCATGAGTGTGGACTTGCCCGAGCCGTTGCGTCCGACGATGCCGACCGCCTCGCCGGGGGCGACCTCGAAGCAGACGTTTCGCAGGGCCCAGAACTCGTCGAAGTAGTTCTTGCCGCGGAAGCGCAGGAGAGCCTGCTTGAGTCGGTCCTCGGGCTTGTTGTAAATGTGGTAGCACTTGCCCAGGTTGTGGACGGCGACGGCGGGCGGGGCGGGGGGAGACGGACCGGCGGGCGGAGGCTCCCGCACCGGGAGGCGATCGGTCCCGCGATCCTTCTTGGCGGGTGATCGGCGAGCCAGGCCCTGGCCATCCTCGCCAACCCGGGCGGATTGCGGCGACGAGTTGGGGCCGGTGAGATCGGACTCGTCAAAGGCTCCGGCATTGGTCGCCTGCCGCCCTCGCCGCAGCCCCGACGGCCGACCGGCCGGCGCATCGCCACTTGCGTTGGTTGGCGAGCTAGAGGACATCGGCGAACCCCCGTTTGGCCTTGGTGAAGACGGCGAAGCCGACGACAACGCCCAGCAGCCCCATGAGGGTCACGGCTCCCAGGCCGATCCACCAGCGGGTGTCGGGGTTCCGCCCGTCGATCAGCGTGGCCCGCCCGAACTCGACGATGCTGGTCAGGGGGTTGAGCGTGATCCACGCGTCCCAAGGCGGGGGCACGCGCTCAAGGGGGTAGACCAGGGGGGTCAGGAAGAAGAGCGCGCGGCCGACGGGCCCGGCGATGACATGGCGGAGATCGCGCACGAAGACACCGACGGCCGAGAGCAGCGCGCAGGCGCCCAGGCCCAGGAGCGCGGCGGGCGCCAGCGCTAGCGGGAAGAGGAGTTCCCACCCTGTGAAGCCACCGATCTCACCGAGGCCCAGCAGCACGACCAGGCCCTTGGCGGCGACGAGCAGGACCATGGAGATGAGGGTGTAGAAGAGCGTGACACCGACGGCTGAGATCGGGAGGATCTCGAGCGGGAACACGACCTTCTTGACGAAGTTGGGGCGGCTGGAGACCAGGCCCGGGCCGCGGTTCATGGGGTCGGCGAAGACCTGGAAGAGGGTCAGCCCGCAGTAGAGTCGAAGGGCGTATCCCCAGGGGTCGTCGGTGCGAAGGAGGATGAGTCCGAAGACCAGGGTGTAGATGGCGAGCATGATCGCCGGGCCCAGGACGACCCAGAGCATGCCGAGCATGGTGTCCTTGTTGGCGGCCTGGACCTCGCGGAAGGTGAACTGTCGGATGAGCTCGCGGTGCTGCCAGAGCAGGCGCGGGACGCGAAGGGGATTGAGCAGGGCCGCGATGGGGGTCGGGGCGGCGGAGTGAACGGTCTGGGCCGGGAGGGCGGTCATGGGGGTAGGCGGCTGCCGCGAGTTCGATTCTACCGCGAAGGACGCAAAGGACGCAAAGGTCGCGAAGCGGGACGGGAGCGTGCCGCGCGCGGTTTGGAGGTGCGAGAGTCCGAACCAGCGGCGGGCCGCTTGTGCGAGGGAGCGTGCGGAACTCTGATCCGGCTCGCGTTCCTTTGCGACCTTGGCGCACGTCGCGTTGATACGAGGTGCCGCTTCGGCTCGGATCACCAGTTCAGGTCCTTCTCATACCCCATCGCGACCAGCATGTCGCCGGCTTCTTCCTTGTACCACCGGCGGAAGTCGTCGGTGACGTAGTTCTTCCAGTCGCCGACCTCGCCCTTGCGGTAGAAGGAGTTGGGGTCCTCGCGTCCGAAGCCGGGGGTGGTCCGGGTTTTTTCGCTCATGGGGCGGGCCTCGGCGGGGTCGAGCCCGAGGAATCTGTACATGGCGGCCCGCTGGTTCTCCGGGTCCTCATGGACCTGTTCGTAGCGCAGGAGCATGATCGGTCCGTCGAACTCGCCGCGGCTTGAACGCTCGATCATCTCGATGTGGTTGCGGATGTACCTGGCCCACCCGCGCCCGCAGGTGCGGACCCACTCCTGGTTGCTGAAGAGCAGGTGGGGGTTGGCGGAGAACACGTTGGGGTCGGCCTTGAACCGGGCGCGGAGGTCGGCCATCTGCGACCGGTGGGGCTCGGAGAACGGGCCGCCGATGCGCATCTGGTGCAGGGTCCAGCTGGTGGCGACGTCGCGCCCGTCGCGGACGATGACGAAGTTGGGCGCGCCGGGCAGGAAGGTGTCGATGGGGGCTGGGGTCCGGTCGCACAGCCATTCGGCGCTGGGCCGCTTGGCGACGACGGTCGAGAGCATCTGGCGGACCAGCCCCTGGAACCACTCGTTGGCGATCGTCTTGAGCGGCTCGCGCGAGCCCATGGACCACGTCTCGGTCGTGAAGCGGTTGAGCGAGTCCTTGAGCATCTCGAGGTGGAACTCGCCCTCGGCGAAGATCTTTGGGTGCAGGTTGAGCAGGCTGCCCATCCAGGTGGTGCCCGAGCGCATGTGCCCGCGGAGGAAGCAGATACGCCGTGGTTTGCCGTCGACAACCACGGTGTTGCCCGCGCTGGTGGAGCCCGCGGGCGCCAAGACGGGGCTGCCGGCCCTGGGTCCGGCGGCGGCCTCGATCAGCGTGGCCGCCAGGGCGGGGCTGAGGGATGAAGAACCAGTGGTCACCGTGCAATCTCCTCGCGTGCGAACACCAGCCTCGACGTGGACAACGATACGAGCCCGGTCCGGCGGAGGCGAGCGCGACGCGGGCGACATCAGGCAGCCGCGCATCACGCCCGGTCAGCCGAAAGAACCACCCGACAGCCGCTTGTTACAGCATTCCTCGCAGGAAGGTCACCGCCGCCGCTTTGTCCTTGAACTGCCCGCGGATCTCGTCCCCGTTGCCGTACCGCACGCCGACCTC
>CAZHKB010000322.1:0-3493 GCA_964533405.1 uncultured Phycisphaeraceae bacterium
CCCCTCGTCCCCCGCCCACAACCCGTCTAGACTTTCCCCTTGGTGGCCGGGAGCGTTCCCGTCGCGTGCGCGGCGGCGCTTCGAACAAACCTCGTGACTGGCCCGACATGGGCTCGCGCTGTTCCCCCCTCAAACACGGGGGATCGCGTGGCGGGTGAGCGTCTCTCCCCTTCCCGGACGGGGCGACACACTCATTCGCGGCTCCCGCGTGCAAGTCGCGGGGAATGGATGACCTCATGGTTGATGAGATGCTTTTGGACACGCTCGGCAAGGCCGATGCGGACGTGGCCGCCCTCTTTGCCGAGGCCTTCGGCACCAAGGAGGGTCCCGACATGGAGGCCCTGCTCGGGCAGGCGATCACGGATGTCTCGCCCGGCAAGCTGCTCAAGGGGCGCATCGTCGGCATCGCCGGCGACGACGTGGTCATGGATGTCGGCCTCAAGTCCGAGGGCCTGATCCCCAAGAACGAGTGGCCCGAGGGCACCGACCTCAAGGTCGGCGACCGCTACGACGTGCTGCTCGAGTCGCTCGAGAGCGAAGAGGGGCACATCGTCCTCTCCAAGCGCAAGGCCGACCGCCAGCTCAACTGGCAGCGCATCATCGACACCACCCGCGAGGGCGACGTGGTCGAGGGCGTGTGCATGCGCAAGATCAAGGGCGGCCTGCTGGTCGACATCGGCGTGCCGGTGTTCCTGCCGGCGTCGCAGGTTGACGTGCGCCGCCCGCAGGAGATCGGCGAGTTCATCGGCCGCAAGATCCGCGCCCAGATCCTCAAGATCGACCAGGAACGCAAGAACATCGTCATCAGCCGGCGCAAGCTGATCGAGGAGGAGCGCGACGCCGCCAAGCGCCGCCTCATGGAAGGGCTCGTCGAGGGCGCGATCGTCAAGGGCACCGTCAAGAACATCGCCGACTTCGGCGCGTTCGTCGACCTGGGCGGCATCGACGGCCTGCTGCACATCACCGACATGTCCTGGGGGCGGGTCAACCACCCCAGCGAGCTCGTCCGCATCGACGACGAGATCGAGGTCAAGGTCCTCTCCATCGACCGCGACAAGGAGAAGATCGCACTGGGCCTCAAGCAGAAGGACGCCAGCCCCTGGGAGGCCATCGAGCAGAAGTACCCCGTCGGCTCCCGCGTCCGCGGCGCGGTGGTCAACATCATGTCGTACGGCGCGTTCGTCCGCCTTGAGGACGGCATCGAGGGCCTCGTCCACATCTCCGAGATGTCCTGGACGCGCCGCGTCAACCACCCGTCCGAGATGGTCAACATCAACGACGAGGTCGACGTGGTCATCCTCGAGATCGACAAGAACAAGCAGGAAATCAGCCTCGGCATGAAGCAGATCGAGGTCAACCCCTGGGAACTCGTCAGCGAGAAGTACCCCAGCGGCACCGTCATCACCGGCAAGGTGCGGAACCTGGCCAACTACGGCGCGTTCATCGAGATCGAGCCCGGCATCGACGGCCTGCTCCACATCTCCGACATGTCCTGGACCAAGAAGGTCACCCACCCCAACGAGCTGCTCAAGAAGGGCGACGACGTGCAGTGCGTCGTGCTCGACGTCGACCAGGAGAAGCAGCGCATCAGCCTGGGCGTCAAGCAGCTCACCGAAGACCCCTGGCTCACCGCCATCCCCGGCGCCTACAAGCCCGGCATGGTCGTCCGCGGCAAGGTCACCAAGATCACCAACTTCGGCGTCTTCGTCGAACTCGAAGACGATCTCGAAGGCCTGCTCCACATCAGCGAACTGGCCGACCACAAGGTCGAGAACCCCCAGGACGTGGTCAAGAGCGGCGACGAGGTGGACGTCAAGATCCTCCGCGTCGATACCAGCGATCGCAAGATCGGCCTCTCGCTCAAGCGCGCCCAGTGGGGCGACGCCTCGGGCATCGACGGCGCCAACGCCGGCCCCGAGGGCGGCGCAGGTGGCGGCGGCGGCGCGCCTGGTGGTGGCGCTCCCGGCGGCGGCGGTGCCCCAGGCACCGGCGGCGGCAAGCCCGGCAAGTCCTCCTCAGGCCGCGGCGGCATGGACGACCACGAAGCCATGGGCACCGACAAGATCCGGTTCAACTGATCGGGGTGGCACAGGCTTGCAGCCTGTGCGTGCCTGCTGCCCGGAGCAGGCGTAGGCAGGTCGGCTCTCGGAGCCGCGGATTTGCTCCCCACCTCGACCTCGCGTCTTCCACCCACGACCATCCACAACCTCTGAGGGCGGGCCACCTTGGCCCGCCCTTTTCCATCGTGCCGCCCACACTCACCCCGGCTCTTCGGGGTTCGTCGGTGCCGATCAATCCCACGCGAACGGGCTCGCCTCTCCCCCTGCACCACTCCCCCTCCGTATCCGAGCCTGTGTGGTGAACTCCCTCTCCCGCACTTACCCCACATCCACCAACCCCAGGCTCTCCCCAAACTGCTTCATCAACCGCCTCTTCAAAACCCCCTCCCCCTCCCCGCTCAACGTCGGCGACCTCTCCACCCACGCCGTCGCATCCCGCCGCGCCATCTGCAGCAACTCAAAGTCCCGCGTCAAATCCGCCACGCGAAACGTCGACGCCCCGGCCTGCCTTGTCCCGAACAGCTCGCCCGGCCCCCGGATCTCCCAGTCCTTCTCCGCCAGCTTGAACCCATCACTCGTGTCCCGCACCGCATCCAGCCGCAGAATCGCATCGTCGGTCGTCGCCTCCGCCACCAGCACGCACACCGACCCCTTCTCGCCGCGCCCGACCCGCCCTCGCAACTGATGCAGCTGCGCCAGCCCGAACCGATCCGCGTTCAGGATCACCATCGTCGTCGCGTTCGCCACATCCACGCCCACCTCGATCACCGTCGTCGCCACCAGCACGTCCACCGATCCGCCCCGGAACCGCTCCATGGCCGCGGCCCGCGTCGCCGGTGACAGCCGCCCATGCACCGCCGCGATCCGCCGACCCTTGAGCGCCCCCGCCTCCAGTTCCGCCCGCACCGCCTCCACGCTCTCGAGTTCCTCCGACTCGATCGACGGCACCACCACATACGCCTGCTCGCCCCTCTCGACCCGCGTCCGCACGAACTCGAACACCTCGCCCCGCTTCTCCGGCGGCACCACCCGCGTGGCGATCGGCTTGCGCCCGGGCGGCATCCCCTCGATCACCGAGACGTCCAGGTCGCCCAGCAGCGAGATCGTGATCGTCCGCGGGATCGGCGTGGCCGTCATCACCAGCAGGTGCGGCGTCGACGTCTCATCCTCTGCCTTCACCCGCAGGCTCGCCCGCTGGTGCACGCCGAACCGGTGCTGCTCATCCACAATCGCCACCGCCAGGCTGCTGAACCGCACCGACTCGGTGAGCAACGCGTGGGTTCCGATCAGGATGTCGATCTGCCCAGACGCCAAGCGTGTGAGGATCGACTCCCGCTGCTCGCCCTTGATCGCCCCGGTCAGCAGCTCGATCTTGACGCGTGACTCGACCAGTCCTCCGCCGCCTCCACCGCCTTCGCCGCCCCGCCCCCCCG
>CAZHKB010000323.1:0-3465 GCA_964533405.1 uncultured Phycisphaeraceae bacterium
CTCTCACCCTCACCCTCTCCCACCCCCGCTCCGGCCACGACGAGCAGGGCAACGACCTGCTCGATCTCCGCTACACCCTCGACGCCACCGACCCCATCGCCACCTCCTCTGCCTACGACGGCCCGCTCGTGCTCGACGCAACCACCACCGTCCGCGTCCAGGCCTGGCGAGACGATCAGCCGCTCTCTCCCATCGCTGAGCGCCGGTTCGAGCGCGTCGAGCCCCTCGCCGCCGTCAGGCTCGCCGCACCCACCCACGGCCTGCTGAACTGCGCCCACTACGAGGGCACCTGGGACCGCCTGCCCCGGTTCAACACCCTGACGCCCACCCGCACCGACCAGCCCGCGGGCCTGACCCTCGACACCCGCACCCGCGATGAGCACATCGCCCAGGCCTTCACGGGCTACCTCTACGTCAAGGCCGACGCCGTCTACCAGTTCGCCCTCTCCTCCGACGACGGCTCTCGCCTCTCCTTCCACGACCGCCTGGTCATCGACAACGATGGCCTGCACGCGACCGAAGAAAAGTCCGCCACCATCGCCCTCTCCGCCGGCTACCACCCCATCCGCGTCGAGTACTTCAACCGCTCCGGCGGCCACTCCCTCTCCCTCCGCGGCGAGATGGTCGGCCTGCCCCTGGTCGACATCCCCGCCCGAGCGTTCGCGGTGGAAGGGCCGTAACGCCTGTCGCCCTGCGAACGCGACGCGCAAGCGAGCGCCGCACTCACGCTCCGACAAGAAGCCCGACCTGAACGGGCTCGCCGTGGACACCCACGAGGGACCGCGTTGCTCGTCCCTTCACCGCCCGCTCTACAATCCCACCGTGACCGAGATCGTGTTCCTGGTCGAAGACGACCCCGACGGCGGCTACACCGCTCGCTCCGTCGGCGCCGCCATCTTCACCTAGAAGTCTGGGGTGCAACCAGACCCGGCAGCCACATCCGCCTGACCTGCACAGGCGGCGGTGAGCACCACATCACCGTGCCCGCTCACGACCCGATCAAGGTCGGCACGCTCTCGTCGATCATCCGACAAGTGGCCGCCCAGCGCGGAATGGACCGTGCTGCCATTCTTAGGATTCTGTTCTATTTTTGATCTGGTTGTCCGCCTTTCGCGGTCCATCTCTGCGGCCCCGGAACACCCCCGTCGCCTCGATTGTTGAAGAAGGGTGATGATCGCTGTCAGGCCAACCGCCTGCCCGGCGGTCCTGAAGTGACGGTTCCCGACTTGCTGCGCCGACCGCGCCCCGTGGGCCGCGTCGCCGGCAGAGCGCTGAGCGCTCACTGGAGGCAGCCATGAATTGCCTGAATAGCACCACCCGCACCCGCAAGGTCGTCACCCTCGTGGCGGTCTCGGCCCTCGGCCTCGCGCTGACCGGCTGCAACAACGCCCTCGAAGGCGGCCTCTCCGGCGCCGCCGGCGGCGCGCTGGTCGGCCTGGGCATTGGTTCCCTCACCGGCAACGAGGGCGATGGCGCCGCCATCGGCGCGCTCTCCGGCGCCGCCCTTGGCGCCATCATCGGCGACCAGAACCGCCGCAACGCCGAGTACAACTACGGCGGGGGATACAGCGGCTACGACCGGGGCTACGACCGCGGCGGCGGCGGGTACTACTACGAGCAGCGCAGCTACTACCAGCCCCGCTACCGCGGCCGCGAGCACTACACGCCGTATTGCGACTGAACTCCTCCCCCGCGTGCGGGTGAGGTGTCAACAAGGCTCTGCGCCGTTGACGGAGGGGGCAAAGTGGTCCGCGCATCACGAGCGAGCGGCGCGGGGTCTCCGGGCTCCGCCTGAGAGAGGCGATGGTCCCTCGCCCACCTGCACTCGCATCGGGCGCCCTTGCGCCGACCTGATCCTCAATGCTCCGTCGCCGCTCGCCGACTGCGGACGGGCTGGTAAGCCCATCCCCCTCGGTGAGAGTCCCCCACTACGCCATCTCGTCGCTTCGTCACTTCGTCGCTTCCTACCCAACCCGCAGCATCGCCGCATACTCCGCCGCCCGCTTCCCGATATCCCCAACCTTGATCTCCACCAGTCGATCCAGGCTGAACTTCTCGATCGTGAACGACGCCACAACCGTTCCCGACACGATCGCCTCGCGGACCGACTCGAAGGAGCCCAGATCTCGCCCCGCGCTACCGGCCTCCATCTGCGCCAGCCGTCCCATCATGCCTCCCGCGAACGTGTCGCCCGCGCCCGTCGGGTCCACCACGTTGTCGGTCGGGTACGCCGGCAGGGCCGCGATGCCATCCTTGTGAACCAGGATGCACCCGTGCTCGCCCTTCTTGATAACCACAAACCGCGGGCCCATCTTCAGGATCGCCCGCCCGGCCGCCACCGTGTTCTTCTTGCCCGTCAGCAACTCGCCCTCGTCATAGTTCAGCACCAGCCCATCCACCCGCGTCAGAAGCCCCACCAGGTCGTCCTTGGCGATCTTGATCCACAGGTCCATCGTGTCGGCCACCGCCAATCGCCTGTGCGGCGTGCCCTCCAGGATCGCCATTTGCCGACCCGGGTGCGCGTTGGCCAAGAACACCAGCGTCGAGTCCGCGAACGCGGCCGGGATCGGCGGCGCCTCCTCGCCCAGCACGTTCAACTCGGTGAACAGGCTCTCGCGCTGGTCCATGTTCGCCAGGTACTTGCCGCCCCAGCGGAACGTCTTGGACCCCTTGCGCACCTCAAGCCCGCGCAGATCAATCTCCGGGAACTTGTCGAACGTGCGGCGCAGGTCCGGCGGGAAGTCCTCTCCCACTGCCGCGACCAGCCGCACCCCGCCGAAGAACGACGCCGCCGCCGCGAAGTAGGTGCACGACCCGCCCAGCACGTTCTCGCGCGAGTCCCCATCGGGCGTGTGCACGGTGTCGATGCCGATGGAACCACAAACAAGCAGGGCCATGCGTTCTCTCCGCCGCGCGACGTGTGACCAGTCCGAGCCAGCCTCTCCGAGCGCGAGGGCAACTCTACCCCCTCCCCCGCGTGCGGGGGAGGTGTCGGCGAGGCTTCGCCACACCGACGCAGGGGGCAAGTGCGGGCACGCGAACAAGCGGCCGCGGCTCGCGAAGGAGGGGTCGGGGCTTTCCAGCCCCGCCCGGACGCGACGGCAGGTCGACTCCGGGGGACACCACCATCGCGCACGGTTGCTCTCGTTCGCTTGGTCGCTTGGTCGCTTGGTCGCTCCCCCCCTACCCTTGACCATGCCCCTCTACGAGTACATCTGCGAACAGGACGGCACGGTTCTCGAGCTCATCCGCCCCATGGCCCAGGCCGACGGCCCGGTCGATGACCCCGCCGGGAAGGGCCGAACCTTCTCCCGCAAACTCTCGACGTTCTCCCACGCGGGTTCCGCCGCGCCCGCATCCGCGGGCAAGTCCCAAGGCCTGCCCACGGGCGGCTGCTGCCCCTGCGGCAAGGGCCGGGGCCAGTGCTCGAACTGATCATTCTCAGGTCAGCAGCCCGACCGTGAG
>CAZHKB010000324.1:0-3431 GCA_964533405.1 uncultured Phycisphaeraceae bacterium
GACATGGGGAGCACGGGTCGGGCGTGGGCGACTCGCACGGGGCGGAAGTCGGGCCGGACGGCCTGCCGCGCAAGACCGAGCGTGTGATCATCGCGGGCTATGGGCCGGTGGGTCGCGCGGTGGCGCAGCGGCTGGACCTGCTGGGGGCCGAGACGACGATCATCGAGCTGAACCCCTCGACGGTGAAGAAGCAGGGCGGGCTGGGGCGGCGGATCGTGTATGGAGACGTGAGCAACCCCGAGGTGCTGGAGTCGGCGGGGGTTCACGAGGCCGACGCGTTCATCGTGACGATTCCGGATGACGAGGCGACCATGCGGTCGGTGCGTGCGGTGCGCGACATGTCCAAGACGATCTTCATCGCGGCCCGAGCGTCTTTCCTGAGCAAGGGGTTGCTGGCCAGGCAGCTGGGCGCGGATCACGTGACGATCGAGGAGATCGCGACGGCCGAGACGATGGCCGAGCAGGTGCATCGGGAGTTCATCAAGAGGCATGGGCAGGCGGCGAAGGGCGGGTCGGAGAACCCGACCGGCGCGACGTGAGCGATCGGCGGATCGGCACCGAGTAAGCCGCAAAGCCAGCCGGCTCGGTGGCACGCCGATCAGCGGGCCATTGCGACGAGGCTGTCGATGATCTCTCGGTGATTGGCGCACCGGGGGCACTTGTGCTGCCCGCCGAGTTTGCCGCGGGAGTCGAGCCAGCGGTGGCACGCGCCCATGGGCAGCGGGGTGAGGACCGGCGGGGCCATGCCCAGCCCGTCGGTGCGTTTGGTCGCGTAGTCGACGTTCTGCGTCGAGAGGGACCGATCCAGCGCGGCCGCAAACGCGGCGGCGCGGGCGGGGTCGAGCAGGTCGGGCGATTCGACCGCGACCTCGAGCGCGCCGCGGCGTCCGGTTGCCGTGTCCGGGTAGATGGGGGCGGCGGTGAACTCCCCCACGGTCGCGCCGGTGGCGCGGGCCGCGTCTTCAACGGCCCTTTCGATGTGCTCGACGATCAGGTTCTCGCCGAAGGCGTTGATGAAGAGGCGATGGCGACCGACGATGCGCAGTCGGCACGGGCCGTCGCCGCCGCGGCCCTGCGCATCGGCAGGGATCGTGTCGAACACGACGACGTCGCCGATGATGTAGCGGTACAGGCCGGCGCAGGTGGTCATGCACACGACGTAGCGCTGGCCCTTCTCGACGTGATCGACGGTGAAGGCGGGCGGGTTGTCCTTGGTGATGTCTTCGAGCGGGATGAACTCGTAGAAGTTGCCGATATCGCAGCAGAGGCGCAGGGCGGGGTCGCCCCGGGTGTCCTGCATCGCGATGAAGCCCTCGCTGGCGGGGTAGAGCTCGTGGCGGATGGGGATGTCGGCGGTCGGGTCGCCGCCGAAGACCGACGCGATGCGGGGGCGGAAGGGGTCGTAGCGGACGCCGCCGTGGACGAAGACGGAGAGGTTGGGCCAGATGTCGCGGAGGCACGTTGTGGGGCGCCCCCGCTCGCGCGCGAGCTCAATCACACGCTGGAACAGCACGAGCGCCCACGACGGCATCCCGCTGACCATGCGCACGTCCTCGTCGAGGCACCGACGGGCCATCTTCTCGACTTTGGTGGGCCAGTGGCTCTCCAGCGCGATCTCGGGGCCTGGCAGATAGACCTGGCTGATCGGCCAGCGAATGAGCGACACGGCCAGGCCCGACAGGTCGCCGGTGCGCACGCCGTGCTCGTTCTGGGCGATGTCGCTGGACCCCCCCAGGAAGAGGCACTTGCCCACGAGCAGGTGGGCCAGGTCGACACCGAAGCGTTCGAGGTTGGCGAAGATGTCGAGGCTGGCCTTGTAGTTGGAGCGGAGCATCTCGCGCGAAACGGGGATGAACTTGTCGCCGGCGGTGGTGCCGCTGGTCTGGCAGAAGTCGCGGACCAGTCCGGGCCAGAGGACGTTCTGCTCGCCGTTCTCGCGCATGCGGGCGAGGCGGTCCTTGAAGGCGTACCAGTCGGCGGCGGGGAGCCGGGAGCGGAATGCGGCGACGATCTGGTCGTCGGGCAGGCGGGAGAGGCGGGCGAAGTCGTGCTGGCGGCCGATCTCGGTCTGCGCGGCGGTGTGGAGGGTGTCGCGGAGTTGCGCGATCTGAATGCGGGCGGTGTTCAGGCGCCAGTAGTCGGAATCGGAAAGCCGCTCGGCCCGCCGCGCGACGCGGGCGTGCAGGGCGGCGCCGACGAGGCTGGTCCAGCGCCAGGAGGGTCGCGAGGGCGCGAGGGTGGGCATGGCAGAGGGTATGAAGGGTGGTGGAGCCCCGTGCGAACGCGACGCGCAAGCGCGCGCGGACCCCCTCAAAGCGGCGCGTGACTAGGGTTGCGTGCCGCTTGGGCCGCGACTGGACGGTGCCAGATTGCTCGCGCAGTGGGCTCTGGTGGCGCAGGGATTCACTTCCCCGAGGGCTGCTCGGCACCCATCCGCCTGAACTCGGCCTGCATGCCGTCGCGGACCATCGTGCGGATCGAGCGGGCCTGGGAGGGATCGACGCCGGCCCGCTCCATGTCCACGCCCATGGAGGTGACCCAGTGGGTGGCGACCGCGCGGTAGCCCATGTCTTCGACAAGAGCCGTCTCAATGCCGGCCAGGTGGGCCGCGCCGTAGAAGACGCCGATCGAGCCAACGTCATCGCCGGGGTCGTCGGTCAGTTCGTGCAGGCGGTCGATCACATGGTCGTTGCGGGAGTGCAGCAGCACGTCCATGAGGTCGCCCATGGGCCCTGGCAACGAGTCCATCATGCTTTCGGCCTGGCCAAGCACGTCGATCAGGACGAGTTTGACGATCTCGCGCATGGTGGGGCTGGAGCCGAGCATGCCAAGCAGCGGGCCCTGGATCGCGCTCATAAGGCCGCCGCCGGCCATCATCGCCAGGAAGTTGTCGCCCTCGCCGCCCAGGCCCGCGTCGTCGAGCAGGGTCTGCAGTTCGTCCATGGTCACGTCGCAGTTGAGCCAGTGGTCCTGGGAGTAGTCCATCGCGTCGAGCTGGAACTTCACGCCCAGGGTCCGGGCCAGGACGCGCTGGATGCCGCCGTCACCGGCCATGGAATCGGGGCCGGCCCCGACTTGGACCGCGAGATCCTCGGGGCCGAGCTCGAGGTCGCCGACGGTGAGACTGAACGTCGCGGGTCTTGCGCGAGAGGCGCCGACGACGTCGTACTCGAAGCGGGGCTCATCGCCGTCGTAGGCGACGGGGCGGAGCATCTCGGCGGTGCCGGGCTCCATCGCCGCGAAGAGCGCGTCGAAATCCGCGGGGTACGAACCGATCCGCGACTTGTGGCCGACGATCGCCGCCCCGATCAGGCGTGCCCGCCGAAGGTCACGGGCCTCCCGCTCATCGCGGTCGAGCTTGGGGAGGGGGGGGTTCGGGTCGCCAATGCCGACGCCCTCGAAGAGCACCACGTCCTGGGCGTCGGCATTGG
>CAZHKB010000325.1:0-3430 GCA_964533405.1 uncultured Phycisphaeraceae bacterium
CGTCGAAGTACCGCAGCCTGACCCTCGAAACTCCCACCGCCAGCGTCGCCGCTTGCTCGCCCCCGCCGCTTGCGCCGCCTGATCCCGCGCCGGTCGCGTCCCAACGCCGCGCCGTCAGTGTCCCCTGTCCCTCCGAGAACCGATACTCAACGCCCTGCAAGTCCCCGCCAACGCCGCCGCCCGCGCCCCCCGCCACCGGCGCCGCAATCCCGCGCGTCAGCAGCCGCAGCGAGGTCTCATCGCCCACAATCCCCGCCTGCGTCCCGCTCCCCGCGACCACGCCCAGAGCATCCGCCTCCAACCCCTCAATAAACGCCGTGGCCCCACGCAGCGCATCGGTCGCCCCATGCACACCTTCGCGCTGCCTCCCCAAGTTGAACAGAAACGTGAACACCGCCCCCGAAAGACTCGCCACCAGCACGACCGCGATCATCGCCTCGAGCAGGCTGAAGCCGCGACGAAGGTCCCTCGGGCGTGCCACCGATCGTGGCTCTGCACCATCGGTGCCGATGGTCGTCGAGCCGTTCACAGCCGACACCGCGGGACCATCGACGCGACTCACCTGCTCCACCACCGCGGGCGCAAGAACATCCCGCTCCGCCTCATTCTGATTCGCCTCTGGCCCCTTCATGGCTGCACCGCCGTCCGCCCGCGCCCGCTCCGTGCCCCGCGCTCGGCCTCCACCGAAATCTCATCCCGCTCCCCGATCGAATCCTCGACCGCCGCCGACAGACGCACCAGCTGCGTCAAGCGCGTCGCAAAGCTCGTCTCCCCGCTCGCCTCATCACGCCGCATCGCCGTCACGCTCACCAGCGTCAACCCCACAAACTGCGAAGGCTCCGTCTCGATCTCCAGCTCCCACCCCGTCGGCTCGGGCAGATCGTCCTCAAACGCCTCCGCGCCCGGCTGGGCCTCAAACTGGCTCCACGCCCCCGCTGGCCCCCTCAACTCCTCCGCGGACTTCAGCCCCGCCTCCATCCGCGCCATCGCCGACCGCGCCAGATCCAGCCCATGCACCTGCATCCGCGCGATCTCGACATTCCGCGCCGCCTGCCCCATGACGGAAAGCACCGCCAGCGCGGCCATCGTGAAGATGGACAGCGAGAGGATCACCTCCAGCAGCACCCAGGCACGCCTCATCGCTCACCCGCGCTCCTTCCCGTGCCCGTCCCGCCTCGCCCCTGGCCGCGCGAGGCCGCCCGACCGTCCGATTCACCCGCCCCACCCGGCTCCTCCGCCATCCACTCATCCTTCCGCGCTGGCGGCATCCAGCGCGTCACAACCGCGTCACCCGTCCACGCCTCCAGCCGCACCTCCAGCGTCACCTCGCCCGGCAACGTCACATACACCAGCGCCCCCGCCACCGCCGCCCCCGTCGGCAACAGCACCCCCAGCGTCACCGCGCTCTCGCCACGCTCCTGATCCCACGTCTCGGGATCGGGCGCGAGCATCCCCGCACCCGCCCCATTTGCCGTCACGCCACCCGCCGCGTCCATCCCACCCGCCTCTGCTTCCCCAACGACCGGAGCGGTTCTCGACACCCGCGTCCCGCGCGGCAACTCCAGAAGAACGACCTCTGCCACCTCCTCCTCATCCCCGACCGGCGCTGGGTCGTCCAGCACAGGCCCCACAAACCGGGGCGTCGCCGCCGTCGCCCCCCGCTCCTGCATCGCTCGGCTCACCAGCCGCGTCGCCCGCCCCGACCCATCGGTCACGAACACCACGCACCGCGCCGCCGACTCGCGGATCGCGTCCGTCCGCGCCATCGACACCCCCGCCGCGATCTCCCGAGTCACCGCCGTCGCCGATTCCCCGCCCAGACGCCCCGACACCGAAGGCACCACCAGCGCGGCCAGCGCAACGAAAATCGCCAGCGTCACCACGACCTCTAGGAGGGTGAAGCCGGCCGTTCGCATGTCGTCCCTCCCTTCTGGTCTGTGTCAACCTGCCTTTGGAATCAACGAACGACTTCTCCCCTGAACCGGGGGGCATACAGGGTGCGACACCCACGCCGCGCTCCGTGCCGCTCGCCCCGCCAACGGGCCTGGCGCGGCACGGGCGTGCCCGGCCTCTCACCTGTCACCTCACCACTCGAATCACGAATCCCGCGAGCCCCCGAACGAGCCACCGCGCCCGCGGTCGCCGGGCGCCGCGTCCGACGACCCCCGCGCGGCTCACCCGCCACTCGGCGGAGGCAGATTGCTCCCGCCTTCCTCTTCCGTCGCGCCCGTCTTCCACGACGCGATGTCGTCTTCGGTGCCTTCCTCGCCGTCCGGTCCGAACGACCACAAGTCAAACTTGCTCGTGTCCTCGGTCTCCTCAGACTGCTGGCGATACCCCCAGTCGTTGTTCCACCGGTCCTGGGGCATCGGCTCGCTCAGATACTCCGACCACGCGGTCTGATCCGCCTCCGGATCGAGCTTCTCCTTGTTCCACAGAACCTCCAGCCCCTCGTCGTCCGTCGGGTACCGGTTGTAGTCCAGCCTGAAACCCGCGAGCGCCTGCCGCAGGCTGTTGAACTCCACCTCGCCCAGCCTCGCCTCCGCCTGGTCACGACGGTTGAACAGCGACAGCGCCACCAGCCCGCTGATCGCCAGGATGATCGCGATCACGATCATCACCTCGATCAGCGAAAAGCCACGACGAGCAACCCGCCGCGCACGCCGCACAACCGCTCCCGTCCCTGCCCCGCCGACCTGGCGACGCGTCGTCTTGATTGTCATGGCCTGAGTTCCTCCATGCGCTCGACGCGGCCTCACACCCCGAAAGTCCCCTTTCACGGGCGATCCACCACGATCCTTGGCCCACTCTTGCGTACCGCCCGCGAACGCCGCAGGTTTCGTCAAGCCCTTCCCCCACAGGCTCCAAACGCCCGTGAGAGCACGTTTGTTCACACTAACATCAACAAGTGCCCCAGACAAGCCCGGCGTCTTCAAAAATCTCGCCCACCACCAGAAGACTTCTGACAAACACCAGTCAAACCCGGCGCGCACCATCGCCCTGCGGCATCCGCTCCCCACACGCCCGCCATCGACCGGCGCACTCCTCCATCTTGACAAACGGATTCCACCACAACCACCCTTGGCCGACCCCGACAAATTTCCTCGCCCAGCCACAACGAACCGAGCCGGAGCGAGCCCGCCCCGGCCCGCACATCTGGTCTGTGTGGTCAGTCGCCGATTACTGCGTGAAGAACCGATAGTCGAAATCCTGCACGCTCACCGGGCTGCTCGTCAGCAGCTTGTCGCAGCGGAGCGTGGGATCGCCTGACAGCGCGGGCACGATCTTGTACTCGCGGTCCGCCGGGATCACCGAGGGATCGGTGTCGTCGGCGTACAAGAGTTCGAGCCGGCGCGTGCCGTAGCCGCCAACCACCGACCAGTACTGGTTGTCGAGGGTTCACGAGCCACCGGTGTCGGGCCGCCACTAG
>CAZHKB010000326.1:0-3430 GCA_964533405.1 uncultured Phycisphaeraceae bacterium
GCGTGCGCACGCAACCCGCACCCGCCCCCAGCCTCACGAATCCGTCGGTCGCCGGAGCATTGCATGGACCCCGCCAAGATCCTCTCCCTCGAGCAACTCTTGCGCCTCCGCGCCGACGCCCGCGCCCAGGGACGCTGCATCGTCCAGTGCCACGGCTGCTTCGACATCGTGCACCCGGGCCACGTCCGCCACCTCCGCTTCGCCAAGCAACTCGGCGACATCCTGCTCGTCACCATCACCGCCGACTCCTCCATCGCCAAGGGCACGGGCCGACCGCTCATCCCCGAGGAACTCCGCGCCGAAAACCTCGCCGCCCTCGACTTCGTGGACTGGGTTCTGGTCGACCAATCCCCGACCGCCGCCGCCCTGCTCGAGGCCGTCCGCCCCGACATCTACGTCAAGGGTCGCGAGTACGAGTTCAACAGCGACCCCCGCTTCCAGGCCGAGCGCCAGACCGTCGAACGCCACCTGGGCCGCGTCGTCTTCTCCTCCGGCGACGTCGTCTTCAGCAGCACCGCACTCATCGCCGCCCTCGAGCAGAGCGTCGACCCCTTCCACGCCCGCCTCCGCGAACTGCTCGCCCGCGACGACACCCAGGGCCCCGCCCTCGGCTCGCTCATCTCCGCCTTCCGAGGCCGCCCCGTCGTGGTCGTCGGAGAGACCATCCTCGACACCTACGTCCTGTGCGATCGACCCGACATCGCGGGCGAGAGCCCCATCATGACCCTCCGCCCCGCCGAGTACCGCCACTACGACGGCGGCGCGGCCATCATCGCCCGACACGCCGCCGCACTGGGCGCCAAACCAGTTCTCGTCACCCCCATGCCCACCTCGGGCCCGGGCGCGCCCGCCGCGCTCGCCGTCCGCCAACGCTTGCTCGCCGACGGCATCGAACTAAGAGTGCTCCCCACCGAGACCCCCCTCCCCGAGAAACAACGCTTCCTGGTGGGCGCGCAGAAAGTAATGAAACTCGACCTGGTTGATCGGCTCGTCATCGACGCCGCGATGGGCGACCGCCTCATCGATCTGGCCGTCTCCGCAGCCCGCGAGCACCCCGGCGCGGTCGTGATCCTCGCCGATTTCGGCCTGGGCCTCTTCTCCTCGGCCCTGCTCCGCCGCACCTGCCGCGCCCTGCGCGACCACGCCGCCATCCTCGCCGGCGACGTCTCGGGCCGCCGCTCCAGCCTCATGGCCATGTCCGCCATGGACCTGCTCTGCCCCAGCGAGTCCGAGGCCCGCGATGCCATCGCCCTGCACGACGAGGGCCTCCCCGCCGTCACCTGGCGCCTCCTCGAACGAACCAACTCCAAGCGAGCCATCATTACAATGGGCGCCGACGGACTCATCGCCTTCGACCGACTCCAGGACAGTCGGGCGAAGAACGCCGCCGCCACATCCACTGACGGCCTGGCACGCCGGCTGTCCGCCGAGCACATCCCCGCCCTCTCGCCCGTCGCCATCGATCCGCTTGGCTGCGGCGACGCCTTGCTTACAACCGCCGCCCTCACGCTGGCCGCCGGCGGCTCGCTGGTCGCCGCCGCCCTGCTCGGGTCCGCCGCCGCCAGCGTTCACGCCCAGCGTCTGGGCAACATCCCCATCTCCGCCACCGACCTCCGCCACGCCATCGCCCGCCTCCACACCGCCCACCTCACCTACACACCCTCGGAAGTCCTCGAATCCAGAACCCAACGCACACCCACCCGGGTCCCGGTCGCGTTGTAACGATCACCGCTCGCCTCGTCAGGCTCCGATGTAACTTCGCCCCGACCGCTCCCAAGGAACTTCGGCACGTCCCAACTCCCCCTTCGTCGCTCCGTCGCTCTCACACTTCCAAAATGCCCCCAACCCTCTCCTACATCCTCCCGACCCGCGACCGCCCCGGCGAACTCGCGCGCACCCTCGAAGCCCTCGGCGCCATGGGCCCGCACGACGCCGAGGTCATCGTCGTCGACAACGCCTCGGTCACCCGCCCGCACATCGCCGCTCGCCTCTCCAGCGGCGTGCCCGTCGCCATGCTCGGCCGACCACGGAACGACGGCGCGGCCGCCCGCAACTTCGGCGCCCGCGTCGCCGCCGGCCAGTGGCTCGTCATGCTCGATGACGACTCCGCCCCGACCTGCGACGCCGACACGCTCCTCTCCGCCCTCGAACGCCAGCCCGACATCGTCGCCGCCGTCATGGCCGACATCCGCCTGCCCGCCGCCGGAACCCGCGAGGCCGGCGGCCTGCCCGAGGTCTTCATCGGCTGCGGCGTCGCCATCCGCCGCGACGTGTTCCTCGCCCTTGAGGGCTACGACCCCGCCTTCAACTACTACGTCGAGGAGTATGACCTCGCGGCCCGGATGCTGCTCGACGGCTTGCGGATCGCCTTCGAGCCCTCCTTCACGGTCAAACACCGCAAGGTCACCGCCGGGCGCGACATGGACCTCATCCTGCAGCGCCTGGTCCGCAACAACTCGTGGGTCATGCAGCGCTACGCGCCCGAGGCACGCCGGCGCGAGGAACTCAGACACATCCGCACCCGCTACCGCGGCATCGCACGCAAGGAAGGGGCCGTGCTCGGCTACGGCGCGGGCCTGAGCGACCTGCGTTCCACCCTCGCCTCCCAGCCTCGCCGCGAGATGCCCGCCCCCGTGTTCGCTCGCTTCACGGGCCTCACGGCAGTCCGCCAGTCCCTCGACCTCGCGCTGGCCAGCCGACCCATCGCCACCGTCTCCATCCTCGCCCCGGGCAAGAACCAGCACGTCATCCGCCAGGCCGTCCTGGAGCGTGGCGTGCGCATCCTCGAATCCGCCGACCCCGACCCCGCGCGATCCGACGGCGACCTGACCATCATCGGCACCCTGTCGCCAGGGTCGATGATCGATGCCGCGCGGCGGCATCCGGCGGCGTTCGACGCCGGGCGCCTCATCCTCCCGTGGACGCACGCGGCCCGGGTCCTGCGGCCTGCCCGTGCCTCGCTGTCCGTCGCAGCCGCCTGAGGCGTGATCCGCGGGTTGGTGCGTGATGGCGGGGTCGCCGCGCGAGGAGCGCGGCTGGTATGCTGTCGCGCATGCATTCGTACGTCGTCACCGGCTTTCACCACGGCGCGTTCCGGTCGTTTGAGACCAAGCAACTCACGCTGGGCGACGCGATGTCCCATGCGGAGTCGCTGGGCGTCGAGGTCGACACGATCACATGCCGGGCCACGCGTGAGGTGTGCCGCAAGATCGGACGCGAGTGGACGATCGAGAAGTACCTGCCCCCCAAGAGGATCGGCGAGCGCGGCGAGCACAACCTGCTGTACCTGGCGTCGTTCATCATCCCGGTCGTCGGGCTGGGCGTCGGCGGCTACCGCGCGTACTGCGGCATGGCCGGTGGGCGCGGCGCGGTGGTCGCGGGGGGATTAGGGCTGGTGGCGTGGGCCGTGGGGTATGTGGTGATCTCGAAG
>CAZHKB010000327.1:0-3399 GCA_964533405.1 uncultured Phycisphaeraceae bacterium
ACTTCCTCGACGTCGGCGGCGGAGCCTCCGAAGAACAGGTCACCGGCGCCTTCTCCATCCTCCTCTCCGACCCCAAAGTCCACGGCGTCCTGGTCAACATCTTCGGCGGAATCATGGACTGCGCCGTCATCGCCAAAGGCATCATCAACGCCGCCACAAACTTCGAAAACCCCGACAAGTCCCGCGGCTTCAAGGTCCCCCTCGTCGTCCGCCTCGAAGGCACAAACGTCGACGCCGGCCGCCAACTCCTCAAAGACGCCGCCAGCAAACTCCCCACCCTCCAAGCCGCGACCGACCTCTCCGACGCGGCAGAGAAGATTTGTCGGGCGGTGGCGTAAAGAGCCCCCCGCGCTCACTCGTCAATCGAGCCCTCTGGGCAAGTCCACGGCTTCTTCGGGCATCACCACCTCACCGCGTTGACCTTCGGTGAGCGGGCGTTTCCCGCTTATTGGCATCATTGCCTCTCGTGGATCCCCTTGATCTCGGCCAGATGCTGCTCGATCATCGGAAGCCGACGCTCGGCGAACCCCCGCACCTCGGGATCGCTCAGCTTGGTCGCATCCTTGAACTCGCCCACGTCCCGCTTGTGGTCAATCGTGATCATGCTGATGAACTTGGAATCCACAGAGTCGCCCGACTTGCCCACCAGGTCCTCGAGCCCATGCGCCTTCGAGTCGCTGATGTGATCCGGCAGCGTGATCCCCTTCTGCGCGGCAAGCGCCTTGATCTCGGTCAGCAGCGCCGCCTGATCCTTCACCATCGTCTGGCCGTAAGCCCGAACCTCGGCGTTCACGCCCCGCTCCCCGGCCACCTGGCCCTCCATCGTGTCCATCATCCGCGCATCGGCCATCTCGACCAGGAACTTCGCGGCGTCCCGCATGCCGGGCTCGGCGAACCGCTCCCGATTCATCCTTGTCGCCTCTTTCACGCTGTCCGGCCTGACCGACTCGCCAGAACCGACTCCGAGTACTGACGCAATGACCTTCGCTGCGCCCATGACAACCTCCATTCACTCAACGCCATGTACGAACGAACGCCCCAACTTCCAACACCGGAGCCTCGTCGGTCGCCCGTCAAAGCCTCTCTTTGATCGCCTTGGCCTCCGCCAGATGCTGCTCGATCATCTCCAGCCGCCGCGCGGCGAACGCCCGCACCTCGGGGTCGGCAAGCTCCGTTGCCTCCCGAAACTCCTTCACGTCGCGCTCGTGATCGATGCAGATCATGCTGATGAACGTCGAGTCCACATCCTCACCCGTCTTTCCCATCAAGCTCGCCAGCCCCGACGCCTTCGCGTTGCTGATCCGGTCCGGCAGAAAGATGCCCTCCGACGCCGCGAGCGCCTGAATCTCGGCCAGGAGCATCGCCTGGTCCCGCACCATCACTTCCCCATACGCCTTCACATCCGCGTGAACCCCGCGGTCACGCGCCACCTCGCCCTCACGCCCATCCATCATCCGCGCATCGGCCATCTCAACCAGAAACTCCGCGGCCTCCCGCTGGTCTGCCGCGGCAAACTTCGCCCGATTGCTCTCCATGGCCATCCACACGCTGTCCGACTGCCGCGACTCAGTCGAGCACGCCTGCAACACGAGCACAACCACCGACAACAACAGCAAGGCTCCGCGCATCGGATCATCCTTTCGACCGTGGTCCGGGCGGCCGCGCCGGGCCACACACCCGGACGCCCCATCGATCCCCGTTCCATCCGTTTCAAGCATGCGCCCGCGCGTGAGAACATCCACGTGTGTCGAGTGAACCTGGAATCATCAGCGGAGGGGTGGGGTGTCCCCGCCGGGTGGCATCGCCACGGCTCCGACTCCTGCGCAGCGTTCCACCCGGCTTCCGGGGGCCACCAGCCCGCCGCTGCTCAGAGCGGCGCGACTCGTGCGCCCGCGCAACCCATCCCGGTACCCCAACTCACCCCCGCGAACGCCCCGGGGTGGCACCGAAATCGTGCCACCGACTTCCGGCGGCCCTCCGTCACCCGACCTCCCCGGACCCAGAACTCAGCACCGCCCCCTCAACTCAACCACTCCCCCTCCCTCAAAACCTGCGGCACATACGTTTCCGTGACGTACGAGATGTCCTTGGTGATGAGGGACTCGACTTCCATCTTGAACCCGTTCTTGAGCAGGTTGTCGATCTCCTTCTGCCACCCCTTGTGGTCCTTGAACCAGGGGTAGGCCGCGATCTGCTTGGCGCGGGCGATGTCGCGGTCGTTGAGGGCGATCTGCACGTCGTCGGTCAGCCCGTGCTTCTGGTAGTCGTGGGCCCGCAGGCCGATGAACTTCGCGTCCGGAATCGCCAGGCGGCTGGATTCGAAGGCGAGCGAGATGGATCCCTGTTTGATGACGGAGTAAATGTAATGTCCCCACGGGTCGCAGTCCAGCAGGCAGTAGATAGGGAGTTTGATTTCTTCGGAGAATCGCCGAAGCAGCCGCCGCACTCCCCGTGGCGGCTGCCCGCTGCCGTGCGTCAGGATGCAGTTGTGCTTCTCCCAGAAACGATCCTCCACGAACCGACGCCAGATCGTCCCCTTCTCGACGTGCAGCACGAACTCGGCCTCGCACTTGCCGAACTGGATGATCTCCGGCTCGCAGATGCTCGGAATCCCGTACCCCCCCGTGCCCATCCGCCGGCAGTCGATCGTGTCGCCCGAGTCGATGATCGTGATGTTGCCAACCAGGTTCCCGCGTGTGTCGGCGAACACATGCAACTGCTCGCGCAGCGAGCCCAGCACGACCTCGATGTCCTCCAGGATCCCGTCGGAGTCTTCCTGGCCGTCGAAGGTCTTTTCCTTCGTGCCGGCGATGGTGTGGAGGCCCTTGTAGAACATGCCGCGGAGGCTGGAGGTCTTGTTCTGCTCGATCAGGTCCTTGAGCCCATCGGCGTGCAGGATGGTCTGCATGAACTTCTTGGCCATCGACAGGTTGAAGAGTTCACGCTCCTGGGCCGCCGAGCCCATCTCGAGGATGCGGCGGGACTTGTTCCACTTGGTGTTGGAGAGGGCGCGGGTGGGGACGTCGATCGTGGGCTCGCGCCCGGCGAAGGTGGACTTGACGACGCCATCGGCCAGACCCACGAGCTTGGCGGCGGTGGCGGCGTCGCGGGCGGCGGAGGCTTTGCTCTGGACTTTGGGCTTGGAGGGCTGGGCGGCGAGCGCAAGGCCGCTGGAGCGGGTCTTCTTGGCCATGGGGGTCCTTCCGTGGAGCGATGGCGGGTCGGGCGAGTGTATCGCGGGGCACGGTGGGTGGCGGGGGTCCTCGCGCGCAACGGAGCCGGCCGCGCGAGCGGTCGGGCGAAGGTTGGGCGTGCGGACGTTTCCGGTCTTGCCAAGGAGGTTCGGAGTGGAATCACCCACTCGGCGGCCGGATGGTTGCCCGATCGCTTGCCCGATCG
>CAZHKB010000328.1:0-3388 GCA_964533405.1 uncultured Phycisphaeraceae bacterium
TCATCATCCCGCGCACTGGTTCCACGTCACCAATCCTCCCCTCTCGCCCGTCCTCCAACATCACCGTTCGTCCTGCGCAACCAGCCTCGTCGCCGTCAGCGCGGGCAGCCCGCCCCCGCCCGTCCAGAACCGCACCACGCCGCGCTCAAAGTCGAACCACACCGGCTGTCGCCGCAGCAGCTCAACCCCGATCACCGCGTCAAAGAACGCGATGGACGCCTCAGAATGCTCCGGGTTCCCCGCCGCCTCCGGGTCAGGCACCACCACCGTCGGCCTCTGAAACACCACGGACCCCACGCGCACATCACCCGCCAACTGGTGCTCACGCATCATCTGCGTCCGCCCGTGCGACCCCACCAGCCGTGGCCTGCCTTTTCCCTCCACATTCAACCGCCGCAGCGACGCAAGGTCACCATCACCCCCCGTATCCAGCACCGCCCTCAAACTCTCCCCCGCGATCGCCGCCTGCACCACCGGCATCCCGCGAAACTCCGTCCGCACGCTCCACGATTCGTCGCCCGCCCCGTGCTCCCCGACCTCGCCGGCCCTGGCTCGGCCCACCACAGGCGTCAGCGTCGTCACCGGCATCGGCTCCCACGCCACCTCCGTCCATCCCGCATCCACCCGGATCGCCCGCCCCCGCGGCATCGCGATAATCACCCGATTCTCCCAGTCAAACACGATCCCCCCGAACACAAGAAACGCCGACAAACCCAGCGACGCCGACCTCCCCTCCTGCTCCGTGTTCACCTTCACCTCGGCCGGCGAAAACGCCACAGGCCCAACCTCCAGCCGCCTCACCAGCCCCTGCCCCGCCGGCACCGGCCCCACAAACCCGATCCCCTCGTGCGGTCCGATCTCCGCCGACAGCCACACATCCCCCTCCGCCGCGCTCAACCCGGACAAGATGAACGTGCTGGCCGCCCCCGTGTCCACCACCGCCTGCATCACCACCGGGCGCTCGCCATCGAGCGGCCACACCCGCACCGGCACGATCGGCCGCCCCCGCTGCCCCACCCGCGCCCAGGGCCGCTCATCCGTGAACGGAATCAACAACGCCCGCTCCGGCAGCCGCCCCTCAATCCGCTGATCGACATCGACGCGAACCAGCCACCGCCCCTGGTCATCCTGCCCGGCATCCCGGAACAACACCGCGCTCTGCAACTCCGGGGGAAGGTCCGCGATCATCGAGAACTTCGCCTCGGGCGCGGCGCACGCACCGAGCATCGCGCACAACGCAACCACACCCACGCGCCACCGCGATGCCGGACCCGAGAACGCGCTGCGACAATCGTTCGGGTCGTTCAACCATGATCTCCCATCGCCGCCCCCGACGCGCGTACACCAGTGTACGGAATCCACCGACCGCCGGATCGGATTGATTCGGCACGCCACCTCTCTGGGTTTGAACGCGAAGCACGCAACGGACGCAAACGAGGGCGGCCCCAAGTCCGGCCCGCGAGTTGATCGCTACCCCCTGCCCCCCGCTGCCTCCTCTCTCCGAAGCGCGAGACGCTCGACTGCCGGCCTCTCCGCGCTTCGCGCCCTTTGCGCGCTTCGCGTTCAACCCGATCAACCCGATCAACCCGATCAACCGATGCTCGCGTATCCTCCCCCCGTGGCCCGACTCCGCCAAACCTTCGTCTGTCGAGAGTGCGGCTCGGTCCAGGGCCGCTGGATGGGCAAGTGCCCCGACTGCGCCGCCTGGGACTCGCTCGACGCCCAGACCACAGACTCCTCCGCCACCAAGGACACCCAGAAGGGCATTGTTCAGGCTTGGTCCGCCATCTCCGACGGCGAGTCGGCCTCCGACGCCGCCACCGCCCCCCAGGCTCGCGCCCTGGGCGAGATCGACCCCGCCGAAGCACCACCTCGCCTGCCCACCGGCATCGCCGAGTTCGACCGCGTTCTGGGCGGCTGCGCCTCCTCTCGCGGCATCGTCCCGGGCTCCGCGGTCCTCATCGGCGGCGCGCCCGGCATCGGAAAGTCCACCCTCCTCCTGCAAGCCGCCGCCGCGCTGGCCGATCGCGGCACGCGCGTCCTCTACGTCTCCAGCGAGGAATCCGAGGAACAGGTCCGCCTCCGCGCCATCCGCCTGGCCCTGGGCAAGGGCTCGCGCGACAACCTCTTCATCCTCTCCGACACCAACCTCGCCCGCATCGTCGAGCAGGCACGCCGGACCACGCCCGCCGTGCTCGTCATCGACTCCATCCAAATGGTCTACAAGGGCGACCTCGACGCACCCGCCGGCTCGCTCACCCAGCTCCGCCGCTGCTGCGCCGACCTGGTCTTCCTCGCCAAGGCCAGCGGCATGGCCGTCGTGCTCGTCGGCCACGTCACCAAGGAAGGCTCGCTGGCCGGCCCACGCCTGCTCGAACACCTCGTAGATGTTGTCCTGGCCTTCGAGGGCGACCGCTACCACGCCCACCGCATCGTGCGCGCCATCAAGAACCGCTACGGCACCACCATGGAACTCGGCATCTTTGAGATGGGTCCCGCCGGCATGACCCAGGCTCCCGAGGGCGCGGGCGTTGCCGCCGTCCAGGGCGATGCCCAGCCCCGCCCCGGCTCGGTCGTCGCTCCCATCATGCACGGCACACGCTGCGTCCTGGTCGAACTCCAGGCCCTCACCGCCACCGGCTTCCCCGGCGCCGCCAAACGCAAGGCCAGCGGCATCGACGCCAATCGCCTGGCCATGCTCATCGCCGTCCTCGAATCCCACGCTGGCATGCGCCTCTACGACCGCGACATCTTCGCCTCCTCCGTCGGCGGCCTCAAGGTCGGCGAGCCCGCCGCCGACCTCGCCCTCCTGCTCGCCATCGGCGGAGCCCACATGAAACGCGCCATCGACCCCCGAACCGTCGTCCTGGGCGAAGTCGGCCTGGGCGGCGAGGTCCGCCCCGTCGCCCACCTTGAACAACGCCTCCGCGAAGCCGCCCGCCTGGGCTACACCCGCGCCCTGGTCCCCGCCGGCCCGCCCAAACCCGTCGCCCCCAAAGACATCAAAATCGAACTGGATCGAGTTGGGACCATCGGCGCCGCCATGGAACGGCTGGGATAGACGCGTCCCCAAGACACCCTAGCATACTCCGAGTTTGCGAGAGCCGGAACAACCGACAGCCGATACCCGTAGAATGGAACGCATGACTCCTGTCCACACAAGCTCGAGTCGGATCAGGCACGCTCAGCGCATCCGAGCCGAGGCCCGCTTCCGGGACATCCAGTGGCGTGCAGAACGGGTCTTCAAGAAGCATTCGCTCAAGCTCGCGAGTGCCGCCAACAAGATCGCTTCCAAGGCGATACGATCCGGAAATGTCCAACCTTGATTCAAGCGGGATGCTGATCGCTCCGCCATGGGGTCAGCCGTCAAGTCAGACATTCACCACGG
>CAZHKB010000329.1:0-3364 GCA_964533405.1 uncultured Phycisphaeraceae bacterium
TCGAGTCGAAGTTCAGCGTGGTCGCCGCCGTCGACCCGATCGTGAACGCCCCGGCACCGGTCGTGACAGCCGCGTCGAAGTCGAACGACGTGCCGTTCAGCGTGATCGTCCCGGCGTTGACGGTGCCCAGAGCCTCAAACGCACCCGTCAGGGCGGCGGTGGTTGAGAACACACCGCTGATGAGGATCGACTGAACGTCGAGAGCTCCCGCGTCGGTGATGGTCAGGTCGGTCAGGCCGGTGGCATCCGCCGCCCCACTCGCGCCCGAGACCGCGCTGGCGGTGGTCTGGAAGTCGATCGACCCCGCCCCCGCGTCAAGCGTCAGCGTCTCGGCCGCGCCGCCGGTGGTCCCGTCCACTGCGCCGCCGAAGCGGATCGTGCCGCCGTTGGAGTCGATAATCGCGTCCTCGCCCTCGGCCACGCGCACCGGCCCGGCCAAGTCGATCAGGTCGCCCGCCGTCACGATCGCGTTGCCCGTCACGTCCAGGATGATCAGGTTGGCCGCGCTGGTGTCCAGCAAGACCGTCGCGTTGTCCGTGCCGGTCAGCAGGCCGGAGACCGTGATGTCCCCCGCCGTGGTCGTGCGGAACGTCACCGGATCGGCGAACGAAACCCCCGCGATGTCGATGTCATGGCTGGCGTTGGCCCGACCGAAGACAATCGACGTGAACCCGTTCTGCAGGAACACGATCGAGGCCGATGAGATCATCTGATTGGCCGTGCCCGTGCCAACGCCGAAGTCCGTGGTGGTGTTGGGCGACTGGAAGACCAGGTTGGTCCCGCCGCCGCCAACCGCGCCCGTGACGGCCGCGGCAAACGCGATCGTCGAGCCCGTCAGCGTCGCCGTCGAGCCCCCCCCCGTGAATGTCAGCGTGCTGTTGAAGGCCAAAGCGCCCGTCGTCGCCGAGACCTCGCGCGTGCCCGAGACGGTCGTCGGGCTGTTGAACGTCACACCAAGGCCCGTGATGGCGGCCGCCACGCTGGCCGTGCCGGTGACGTTGTTGTTCTGCGTGAATGACCCGCTGGTCGTGACCGCGGCGGGCAGGCTCAGCAGGCCGGAGTTGGTGATGGTGGCGTTGCCGTTGGCCCCCGCGGTCGTGATCCCGCCCGTGAGCGTGATCCCCGCGCCGTCCAGGTCCACGTCGCCGCCCACGGTTGTCGAGACCAGCGCATCAAACGTCATGCCCGTGCCGGTCAGGTCGATCCCGCCCGACCCGCCTGTCACGGTCGAGTCGAAGTTCAGCGTGGTCGCCGCCGTCGACCCGATCGTGAACGCCCCGGCCCCGCCGCCAGCGCCCGAGGTCACCGCGCCGTCAAAGTCGAACGAGGTGCCGTTCAGCGTGATCGCGTCCGCGTCCACGGTCCCGGTCGCCTGGAACCCGCCCGTGAGTGCGTTGGTCGTTACGAAATCGCCCAGCAGGTCGACGGACCCCACGGTGGTCGCCCCGGCGTTGGTGATCGTCGCGTCCTCCAGATCCAGCGCCTGCCCGGCCCCGATCGCCCCCACGTCCAGCGTGCCCGCGCCCGCGTTGAACGTGATCGCCTCCGCCACGCCCGCGTTGGTTCCGTCCACCGTGCCCGCGACGTCGATGCTCCCGCCGCCCGAGGCGATCGTAACCGCGAAACCCTCGCCCACCCGCACCGCCCCGTTGATCGTGATCGCCCCGCCCGCGGTCGTGATCGCCGCGCCGTTGCTGTTGAGCGCGACCCGGCTGGCGGCCCCCGGCGTCAGCGTGATCGACGCGTTGCCCGTCCCCGCCAGCGCACCGCTCAGATTGATGTTGCCCGACGTCGTCCGCACCACCAGCGGGTCCAGAAACGTCGACGCCCCCACCGTGATGTTCGTCGTCTGGGTCGCTCGCCCGAACGTGATCGACGTGAAACCGTTCTGCAACTGGTCGATCCCGTTGGTCGCCTCCAGGATGTCGTTGTTGCCCGTCGCGATGTTGAACGCCGTGCCGTCCGCCGGAGTCTCGAACGCCAGGAGCGTCCCGCCGGCGTCCGGCGTCACCGTGTCCTGAAACGTCACGCCCGGTGTGCCCGCGTTGGGCGTGCCCACCAGCGTCACCGTCGCCGCCGCCCCGCTCATCGTCACCGTGTTCACGAAGCCCAGCGTCCCCGCGCCCGCCGAGACCGTGCGGCTTCCGGTGATCGTCACTGGCCCGGTGATGACGGTCGTGTCGTTGGCCGACACGTTCACCGAAATCCCGACGGTTGTGCCCGTGAGCGTCAGCTCGCCCGTGCCCACGATCGCCTCGCTGGTCGTCACCGCCCCGGCGCTGGTGAGCGAAATGTCCCCGCCCGCGCTGGTCGAGAGCCCGGTCACCGATCCCGACGCCCCGCCGATGTTCACCGCGCTGGCCGTGTCCAGGAAGATCCCGCCGCTCTGCCCGCTGGCCTCGACGTTGGTCGCGGTGAACGCGATCTCCTCGCCCGCCACCGCAGTGCCGATGCTCCCGCCGCCGCCCGCACCGCCCACCACCATCACCAGGCTGCCCGCGGTGATCAGCGAGTCGGGCCCCGTGGCCTGAACCACGATCGACGAGCCCGCCGTCGGACCGTTGTTGGTCAAGCTCACCGTGCCCGTGGTCGTGATGTCCTCGACCGTCAGATTGCCGCTCAGCGCGCCCGCGGCCGTCAGCCCCGCACCCGTCGAGATCGTGAGGCTCACGTTGCCCGACCCCGTGCTGATCGAGACCCCGTCGGCCATCGAGATCACCGCCGCGCCGTCGTCGCGCTCCGAGTCGATCACACCGTTGGCCACGGTCTCGTTGGCCGTGGCTGTGAACGCCGCGTTCTCCAGCGAGACGTTCTGATTGACCTCAACGCTCCGACCCGCCTGCAGCGTGAGGCTGCCGCTGTTGCCCCCGTTGGCCGCACCCGGGTTCACGCTCGTGACCGCTTCGTCCACCACGATGTCGTTGTTCGCCTGCAGCGTCAGGTTCGTCCCGGCATCCAAGATCGCCACGATGTCGCTCGCGTCCATCGAACGGTTGTTGCCCGACGCCTCGCCGAACTCGTTGTTGCTCAGGACGACGGCGTTGCCCCCGTTCACGATCGTGATGTTCTTGGGGTCCAGCAGCAGCATCCCCGCATCGCCCGCCGCCGCGCTGAGGTTCGCCCGTCCGTTGAATGCGAGCGCCTCCTTGCCCGACACCTCCGCGAATCCGCCATCGCCGCCCTGGGCCCCGCCCCGGGCCGTGATCGACCCGTTGTAGTTCGTGAACACGTCGGACCACACGATCACCCGCCCGCCGTCGCCATGCTCCATCGCGCTGGCGTTGATCGTGGTGTCGCCCGACACATACGTCCGCTCGGCGTTGGGAATGTCGCCCCGCCCCTGGTAATCCCCGCCCACCCGCAC
>CAZHKB010000330.1:0-3361 GCA_964533405.1 uncultured Phycisphaeraceae bacterium
TGGATCGGGCCGTGCCGTGGGCGGCGCTGGTCAAGCCCATCGCGGCGTTGCCCGAATACCGCGGCAAGGCTCCGGGAGCCGACAAGGGCGGCCGCCCGGCGTGGCCGGCGCTGACCATGCTCAAGTGCGTGCTGCTCGCCAAGTGGTTCGGGCTCAGCGACCCGCAGCTGGAAGAGTGCCTGATGGACCGACTGAGCTTCCGCCGCTTCGCGGGGCTCAGCCTTACCGACGCCACGCCCGACGAGACGACCTTCGTGCGGTTTCGCGCCCGCCTGCGCGAGGCCGGCCTGGGCCGCACGCTCTTCGACGACACCCTCAAACACCTTGAGAAACTGGGCCTGCTCGTCAAGGGCGGGACGCTGGTGGACGCGACGATCATCGAGCAGGCCCGAGGCTCCAGGCGTGACGACGGCACCAGCACGCGCGATCCCGAGGCCAACTTCACCAAGAAGAACGGCGAGGCCTACCACGGGTACAAGGGTTCGGTCGCCGCGGACCGCAGCGCCATTGTCACCGACTATCGCTTCAGCGACGCGGCCCCGCACGACTCGAACTTCATCGACGATCTGACCGTGAACGAGACGAAGATGGTGGTGGCCGACACCGCCTACCGCAGCGCGCGGCGTGAGGCGGCGCTCACCGCCCGCGGCGTGTCGTGCGCGATCGCGTTCAAGCGGAAGAGAGGGCAGAAGGACCTGCCGCCGCTCAAGCGGCTCAACCGGATGATCGCCTCGGTGCGTGCGGTGGTGGAGCACCCCTTCGCGTGGATGAAGAACATGGGGTACCGGCGCGTGCGCTACCGGGGCCGACGACGCAACGAGGTGGACTTCGCGCTGAACCTGATCGCGTACAACTGGAAGACAAGCCTGAGCCTGACCAAGGCCGCGAGACGCCTTGCGCCCAAGGTTGAGAAACAAAGCGCCCGATGGACCCGACCTGGAAGTCACGCCGTCACTTCACCTCATGCCGCTCGTTGAGGCGGTTGTTTAGGAGTGCCCTCGGTCGGAAGGAGTACTTCCATGAAATGCGGCCTGCCGAATGCGTGGTTCGTGACGGGTGCCGTGTCGTTGATGATGCAACCAGCGATGGCGACAAACTCCGCGGCAACCGGGCTCATCGGGCCGGCCCCGGTCCACCTGCCCGCACAGAATGACCACGCCGACACCGATCTCGCCCGCCCCGACACATGGTCTGCTGCCAGCCCCGACACAATCGTCCGCGGCTTGGTCGCGCCGCACTCACTCGATCGATTCACCCTCGCCGACCCGCACGCCGTCGCCGTGTACGTTCGCGCCCCCCAGTACCAGAGCCTTCCTCGATGGGGCGCGTGGGTCCAGTCTGCGGGCCTGCCGCTGGTCCGAGTCGGCGAACGGTACGGGACGACCTCCGAGCCCGGTGAGGTGCTCGAAACCGCCGTGTTCTGGAACTCCGCTGCCATCGACGCGACCCTCGTCAGCACCCTGCCCAACCACACCGATCGGGTCGTTGTCCCTGCGGGCGCGCTCGTGGTCATTGGCTTCCCGTGGGAGTTCACCGACGACGACGCCAGCCCTTGGGCGCCCTCTCCCGGGATGGATTCCCCCGTGACCTGCTCCGACGGTTACTCGGCGTGCTGCCAGCCCGGTGCCTCCCCGCCCACCTACACCTGCATCCATGACGGAAATCAGCAGACCCTTGCGAACTGCACGGGCGGCGGGCTCGGCACCGTCACCTGCAGCATCAACGGCAGCGTCACCTGCCGCGCGGGGTACTACGCCTGCTGCGACAACACCGTCGATCCTCAGACGTTCACCTGTCGCCAGAACAGCCAATCCGACGCCCACTGCGAAGGTGGCGGCGTCGGAGCCGTCAGCTGCGAGATCAGCCCGTAACTCAGGAGCATGTCGCAACCGGCCAGCGTTGTTCATGCACCCCTCCCCGGGAGGGGCGTATGCTCCTCGTGTGATCTTGCTCATCGACAACTACGACTCCTTCACTTGGAACCTCGTCCAGCGCCTGGGCGAACTCGACCCCACGCTCGAGCCGGGGCGCGACCTCATCGTCGAACGCAACGACAAGATCACGCCTCAGCAGGCCGACGCGCTCGATAACGCGCGCGGCCCCAGCCATGTCATCATCTCCCCAGGACCCTGCTCGCCCAAAGAAGCCGGCATCTCCTCCGCCATGATCCAGCGCTTCGCCGGACGCGTCCCCGTCCTGGGCGTCTGTCTCGGCCACCAGTGCATGGGTGACCTCCACGGCATGACCGTCGCACGCCACGCCATCCAGATGCACGGCAAAACCAGCCCCATCCACCACGACTCCCGCGGCCTCTTCGCGGGACTCGACAACCCCTTCGAAGCCACACGCTACCACTCCCTGGTCGTCCTGGCCGAGACCGTCGCGCGAGTCCCCGGCTGGACCATCACCGCCTGGACCCACGACACCCTCCCCGATGGCCGGCGCGTCAAGGTCGTCATGGGCCTCCGCCGTGAGTGGGATGAGCCGGGGCCCGCGCCCCTCGAAGGCGTGCAGTTCCATCCCGAGTCGTTCCTGACCGTGCAAGGCCCGCGCCTGCTGGCGAACTTCCTGGGCATGGGCCAGCGGCCGCGCGCGGCCCGCGTCGATCCGGTGCTCCACGCGGGGGCGTGACCGCAAGCCGCCGCCGACTACCTGATCCTCAGCCCGCTCTTGAACTGCTGCATGGTCTCATCGCCCGCACCGCTCCACCCCATCGACCGCTCTTGCGCACAAAGGTGATCACGCACTTCTGTGCGCGCCCGTTACAAAGTTTTTTCGCTCGGCAAAACCAGCCCCCGAACCCACTCTCCGCAAAATCATGGCACGCCGGCGCGCGCACAAAGGCGACAACGGCGGGTAATACGGAGGCGCGTGCTGTTTCGCCGCCTCTGAAACATCCCACGCCCCGCTCCCACCTTGTCCGCCCCGCGGCATGGGCAGGGTGCAACGCACCGTGCCCACGGTGCCGGGCACGCTCCAGAGGCGCCGCCATGCACACGCTCCCCACCCCGAACCCAAGTCCTCGAACACCCGATCCCGTTCACCCCTTCAGCCTCCCACCCGACCTGCTCGACCGCTCCTCCGAAGCCTTCGCCCAGCTCCTGGCCACCTACTTCCACGACACCGCCGACCTCCCCCAGGCCGCCCGCGACGCCGGCATCACGATACAGCAATACGCCCGCTGGCGCCGCACCGAAGCCGCCCAGCTCGCGATCTCAGAAATCATCGACCTCGACCGCCAACGCGCCCTCGACCTGGCCGCCCGCGCCGCCTCCAAGTCCGTCCAGATCCTCACCGCGGCCCTCGACTCCAAACCCGGCTCCGAGCAAGCCCGCAAAGCCGCCAACACCCTACTCAAACT
>CAZHKB010000331.1:0-1688 GCA_964533405.1 uncultured Phycisphaeraceae bacterium
GAGTGCCTTGGAGAGATCGGCACGACACCTTGGCTCAGCCCGGCGGCGTGGTCGGCGGGTCCGGGTCTGTGCCGGGCTCAGTCGTGGGCGGCGGGGTGCCTTCGGTGCCGGTCGCGGGAGCGGTGGGCGTGCCCGTGCCCGGAGTGGTTCCGGGAGTCTGGTCTGGGGCCGAGATCGTGGGAGTTTCGTTCACGGCCCCGCCTGGCCGGAGCAGAAACACCAGCGCGATACTCGCCCCGATGAACAGCGTGAACACCACGATCGTGAAGATCGTCAGGGCGTCGCCGATCTTGGTGCCGAACGCCGTCTGGCCCGAACCGGCGCCGGCCCCGAACGCGGTCGACAGCCCGCCGCCCTGCGGCCTCTGGATCAGCACCGCCAGCACCAGAATCACCGAGATCAGCACATACAGAACCACCAGCAGAGAGATCGTCCACATTGGCAACTGGGCCAGCGTCAGCGTCTGGGCCAAAACTGGGGCCAGAACTGGGGCCAGAACTGGGGCCAGCAGGGGGGTGAGCGTCGGGGCGAGCATCAGGGGCTCCAAGGACCAGGAGGGAAGGGAGAGGAGTTTAGGGCCGATGGGGGGCCAAGTCCGCCGCTCGCGACCCCTGGTTGACGCGAATGCACGCGGGAGGGGGCGAGGCTTTCCAGCCGCGCCCGAGAGCGGCGGGGCGTCTGTGCTGAGCGGAAGCCTGCTCGGGCACCGCCGCACCGAACTGAGTTCCGCTCGTTCGACGAGGCGCCGCCGGCTCAGGACGGGCTGGAAAGCCCGTCCCCCTCACTCTGGCGGGCGAGCCGCCCGCAACCTCCCCCAGCACAACCCGCCCTCGCTCCTTCGCTTTTGCTCTCCACCGCTTTCTCGCGCAACACCTGCGCGCCGCCTCAATCACAGACCGTCGCCCGCCGATAACAACCCGCACCACCAGGGAGACGAGCACGATGGGCACGGCACAGGCGGATCGGATCTGGCGTTCGTTCAGCAGGATTGAGACCACCCCGGAGGACCTGGCCGAGCAGTATGTCGCCCGCCTGATCGAGTTCGGGCTGGACGACCGTGCCGGCGGGCTGGACCTGGGCGGCAAGCACCGCTCGATCGCGGCCGCCCTGAGCCTGGTGGCCCACAACGCCGACATGCTCGATTCGATCCGAGGCGTGCTGACCAAGTCGCGGGTGCCGGTGATCGGCAATCTGCCGGACCGGGCCTCGATGCGCCGCGCCCGCGACCTGATGCTCGAGACGATCGAGGACGCCTCGCCCGAGGCGTTCGACGAACGCCTCACCGACGACTGGCGCCAGGTCGTGGATGTGGTCGCGTGGGCGATGTTCGGGACGGAGCCCGAGGCGGCCCGCCTCGTGGCGTGACCACGGAGCCACATGCGCGAGCACGCCCCGGCTGGTGGCGTGCTTGCCGCGTTGAGCAGGCGTGCTCGAAGAACCCCGCGTCACCGGCTGTTCCGCATGGCTGCCCAGAGCGGCAACCGTGCCACGCCCCACTGCGTTCCTCGGTGGCTTGGCGCCGCAGTCGGGAATCCTCTTCCTGGGTTGCGCGGCGGCTGAACTCTTCGCGTGCTCACGCCCGCGCCGGGGTCAGCACCCCGCGCTGAACAGGATCAGGTAGTAGAAGAAGTCGTCGTTGGTGATCGCGCCGTTGGGCGTGCCGTAGCCGGGCGAGCCGGGGACGGCGG
>CAZHKB010000331.1:1788-3357 GCA_964533405.1 uncultured Phycisphaeraceae bacterium
CCGGGGACGGCGGCGGCGGTGAGGTCGGGCTTGCAGACGGGGGAGAAGTCGGGTCGGAGGATGATGTCGTTGGGCAGCAGCAGGCCGTCGCCGACGGCGAACTGGCCGACGTACGCGCCGGTGTCCTGGTTGTAGCGGAGCAGACGGTGGTTCTGCCAGGACGCGACGAGCATGGAGCCGTCGGGCAGCAGCATGTGCCCGACGGGACAGGCGATGGGTCCGCCCGCGCCGGGACCGATGCGGCGCAGAAGAGCCCCCGTGACCAGGTCGTACTCCCTGATGTCACTGGTTGGGTGCGAGGAGACGAGCAGGGTGCGGTGAGCAAGGGCGTGCCAACGGCCAGGGTGGGCGGAGGGCGTGTTTACACGCTTGGCTGGGATGATGCGCCCACATGGGCCGCGATCCGGGCGATGGACTCGCGGGCCTCGGCGTCGGCGATGACGGCGGACTGCCGCCAGGCGGTGAGCCACATCCAGGGCACGGGCGCAATGGCGAGCGGGAGGTACCAGGCGCAGGTGACCCAGAACTCGCGGGGGTACCAGTCGAAGTAGGTGGCGAGGATGGAGTCGGTCAGCGAGACGCCGGGCCAGATGCTGATGAGGATCACGAACCAGAAGATGCAGATGCGGGAGTGCTTGACGCGGTTCTCGAAGCGGAGGGTGGTTGAGGTGTTGCCGGCGGGCGGAGCGCTGGCGCCCGCGGAATCGGGAGACGCGACGGAATCCGACGACATGGTGACCAGCAGGCGGCGGTCGAAGTACTTGCCGAAGACCTCGATGTGGAAGGGGCGGTCGGGAGTGTCCGAGCGGCGGAAGCCCGCGAGTTTGCCGCGGCGTGAGGCCTTGTCCAGGCGGTCGAGGATCTGGGCGGGTGTGAGCGGGGCGAGGAGCACGGGCAGCGGGGCAGGGATGAATCGCTTTGACGCCGGCTTGGTCGCGCCATCGCCGGTGGCACCCGAGCCGGTGGCACCCGAGCCGGTGGGGGCCTTCGCGGCGTTCGGGGCGGCGTTCGGGGCGAGATTGGCGGGGTCGGCGTCGGGCATTCGTGGCTCGGGGTGTGAGTGTAGAGGCGGGCGTTGGTACGCGGCGTGCGGGCCATGCGTTCTGGCACGCCGAGTGCAGTCTGGTTGATCGACATGCCAGGGGACGTGCGTGAGAGGCCGGTGTTGCGTTTGACCACCGACGAGGGTGGCGGCTACGCCACGGTGTTGCGTCGTGGCAACGTGGGCCGGGGGGTTGGGTACGAGTTCAGCGGACCTCCTTTGCCCCCTCCGTCAGCTCGCAGAGCCTCGCTGGCACCTCCCCCGCACGCGGGGGAGAGGGCGCGGGCGTTGGCGCCCTCGGCGGCTCGGCGCGAGGTGGCGGCGGAGAATCGGTTGGCCGCGATGCAGGGGTTTGATCCGCGGGACCCGTTGTGGGTGCTGGCGGAGCAGGCGGCGGCGTCGATCGAGGGCGGGCGGGCGGCGGTGCTGCCGCCGGAGAGGCGGGCGAGGCTGCTGGCTGCGGGAGCGCGGCTGGGGCTCAGGCCGTTCGACTCGCACCTGGTGATCGCGATCGTGCAGGATGGGGC
>CAZHKB010000332.1:0-3356 GCA_964533405.1 uncultured Phycisphaeraceae bacterium
CGTGACCGTTCCCACCGACCACGCGATGTTGTCGCTCTCGTTCGTCTCGGTCACCGCCGCCGTCGAATCCACCATCACCGCCACGTGGTACGCCCCCGGCTCAATGCCCGCCGGCAGCGCCCACGACTCGTTCTCCGCCGACGACTGCCCGCTGACCAGGTCCTCCACCTCACGCTCGACCCCCAGCACGATGTCGTCCGCATCGCCCCACACCTCGTTCAGGCTCAGGCGGAACTCTTGGTCGAAGAACCCGTTGAACGCGCCCGCGGTGTTCGTGTAGGTGTACGAGACGACGATCTCGTCCTCGCCGCTCTCGAGCGCGCCCGAGACCTCGCCGACCGTCAGGTTCACGCCCCCGCCTCCGCCACCCCCGCCGCCGGAGATGACGATCGTGTCCGACCCGAACGCGATGTTGTTGCTCTCGCTGTTCTCCGTGATCTCGCCGGAGGAATCGATGAACACGCCCAGGCGATACGTCCCCGCGGCCGTCCCCCCCGGCACGATCACCGACTCACGCTCCGTGCTGGACTGCCCGCTCTCCAGATCCTCATCTTCGCGCTCGACCGCCAGCACGATGTCGTCGGCGTTGCCCCACACGTCATCGCTCGACAGCCGCAGCTCGATGTTCCACGGGCCCCCGAACGCGTCGCCCAGGTTCGTGTACGTGAACTGCGTGTGGATCTCGCTCCCCGCCGAGGCCGACGCCTCGTCGATCGACAGCGCGCCCACCGTGAGGTCCGCGCTCATCAGCGCCCGCCGCTCCAGCGACTCCACCACCTGCCCGCTCCCCACCTCCGCACGCCCAGCCCGCTCCGCCACGCCGCACGCCGAGGTCCGACGACTTTGACTCTTCATGTCCATCTCCTTTGCAAACCCACCGCGATCTCGACACAGCCGCTGGCGTAAGCCCGCGGCGCACGGCCCTTGTCCGCGCTGCCCACGCCGAACCGGGCGTGCCCATGCACGCGACCCGGCAAACCGCCGACCGGAAGCGTGTCCCGGTCGGCGTGAAGGGGAGGCGATCGCCGCGGCATTCCCGCGATCACGACCGCGGATAGGAGGGTCGCCCTCAAGATGCTGCCGCGACTTCCCGCCAAACCGCGGCGTGGCCCTCTCGACCACGCCGCGGAGATTCGCGAGGCGCTCGTCCGACGGCTCAGCAGCCCGCGGCGAAGAGCGAAAGGTAGTAGAAGAAGTCGTCGTTGCTGATCACCCCGTTCGGCACCCCGTAGCCCGCCGAGCCCGGGATCGCCGTGGTGGTCAGGTCCGCCACCGCCACATTGCCCCCGGCGAACTGCGCCAGGTAGTAGAAGAAGTCGTCGTTGTTCAGCACGCCGTTCGGCACGCCGTAACCGGGCTGACCCACCACCGCGCCGGTGGTCAGGTCGGCCGGGCAGTTGGGATTGCCGGCGTTGGCGTTGATGAGCACCGTGGTCGTGTTGGCGTCGCGGTTCGGCACCACAATGTCCATCGTGCCCGAGTTGTCCAAGTCGCCCGCGGCCAGATCGCCCGGGTGCAGCCCCGTCGTGATCGTCGTCGCGACCCCGAACGTGCCCGTGCCCAGGTTCTCGCGGAACCACACCCCCGAGCCGAGCTCATCGCCAGACGCGAGGTCCAGGTCGCCGTCCGCGTCAAGATCAACCACCAGCACCGGGCCCGGGTTGGCCCCAGCCGGCAGGTCGTTCCGCGGGCCAAACCCCGTCGCCGTCGCCAGCAGCACCGACACCCGGTTGTCATTGGCGATCGCAAGGTCATCGCGCCCGTCGCCGTTCAGATCGCCCGAATCCAGCCCGCTCGGGCGAGTGCCGGCGTTGAGCACAAAGGTCGAGCTCACGCTGAACGTCCCCGTCCCGTTGTTGCTCAGGATTGAGACCGTCCGGTCGTCGTGGTTGCCCGTCGCGATGTCCAGGTCGCCGTCGTTGTTGAAGTCACCCATCGTCACGTCGCGCGGCTCGACGCCCACCGCCACGTTCACCGCGGCCAGCACGCCGGCGTTGTTGCGGATGATGGTCACGTTGTTGGTGGCGCGATTGGCCACCGCGAAGTCGGCGTCGCCGTCCCCGTCGATGTCGCCCGCGTCCAGGCCACGCGGGTCGGCGCCCGTCGCCACACCCGAACCCGCCGCGAACGAGCCCGCTGTGTTCACATACACCCGCACCAGCCCGACGTTGTGCAGCGCGACCACCAGGTCGATCGTCCCGTTGCCATCGACGTCAACCGCCTGCAGCGTGTCGGGCCCGGTCCCCGCGCCCGTCAGGATCGACTGGCCCGGCGCGAACCCGCCCGCCCCGTTGCCCGTGAAGAGCATGATCCGGTCCTGCGTGTCCACCGTCACCGCGATGTCCTGATTGCCGTCGGCGTTGAAGTCGCCCACCGCCACCCCGCCCGGCCTCTGGGCCGTCGCCAGCGTGATCGGCGCCGTGAACGCGATGTCGGCCAGCGCTACCCCGGGCATCCCCGCGACAGCCGCCAGCATCAGAGCCCGCCCGAGCGTCCTCGAAGTTCCGTACGCCATGTTCTTCCTGCCTTCCGAGAGTTGTGAAGAGGTCGACCGCTCCGGTCCACCCGGAGCCAACCCGACCAAGATTGCCCGCCCCGCATCGCCCAGCACGAGGGCGACCAGCGGACCGGTCGGCAGACAGGTGCGTGCGCCGTGTCTGTTGATACAGGCAACGAGTAAAACGTGGATGAAGCGCGGTGGATTGGCCGCGATCAGTGCCGGTGCGGTTGCCCGGCCCGATCGCGCGGCAGACAGCCAGGTGCCCACCAATCGCTCGGCGCCCTCAGCCCCAGTCCTGTCACGAGTCTTTATCGAGTCGCGTTGACCCCGCCGAGCCCCAACCCCTTCGAGGGCCGCGCGGACCACATCGCGGTCCACCCCGCCGTCTGACGCAGCTTCCAACGGCAGCCGCCTCACAGCCGCATCGGGCAGATTCTCGCGGACCCTCAGAACCTCGGACGACACCACCCGGTCACCGGCGCAACAGTCCATCACGATGCCCGGACGAGCTCCGCGGACTCGATCACCGGCCCATCAGATAGCCTCAGATGGAGCGGGTCGGCGACGGGGTCTTCGTGGAGGTTCACTGGATTCGCTCGTGGAGGAAGGCTCGTTGGGACCACCCGAAGAAGATAGGCTACCGTCCGGCAATGACCACGCTTTCCCCGCCCCCAGCCGCTGACACCGAAGCCGGCCTGTTGGCCGAGTTCGGCCGGTCGGGAAGTCTGGACGACGCCATCCCGACGCTCGCAAAGAACAGAGGCGCGATCGAACGAATCGAGTCGGTGGTTCGGCAACGACCAACTAGCAGGCCGTTGAAAAACTCTCCCGCATTCGTTGATTTCCAAAAAACCGT
>CAZHKB010000333.1:0-3341 GCA_964533405.1 uncultured Phycisphaeraceae bacterium
CGGCGGCGAGGGTGGCGTTCATGTTCTGCCAACTGGTGCCGCCGTTGGTGGACTTGTAGATGCCGCCGTCGTTGCCCTCCCAGATGATGCCGGTGGGGCCGAAGGCGATGCAGTGGTGGTCGGGGTGGACCTGGGGGGTGCTCTGGGCGACCTCGGTCCAGGTATCCCCGCCGTTGAGGCTCCGGATGATGCCGGCGTCGGCGTAGTCCCAGTCCACGCCGCCGCAGAAGACTGTGTTCTCGTTGGTGGGCAGGACCCCGACGTAGGCGTCGAACCAACACTGGGGCGAGCAGAAGTTGGGAGTGTTGGGCTTGAGGGTCCAGGTCGTGCCGCCGTTGGCGGTGCGATACAGCCCGGCCAGATTGCTCCCGTTCAGGAGGGCGACGTAGAGCACCTGCGGGTTGCTGCGGGCGATGGCCAGTTCCATCCGCGAGAATCCGGAGGCGGGCAGCCCGCCGCCGGTGAGCAGGCTGCAGGTCGCGCCGCCGTTGGTGGACTTGTAGACGCCGGTGCCGGCGCGGGCGACGTAGACCTCCTGCGGGTTGGAGTGGTTGATCACGACGTGCCAGCAGGTGGCGGAGACGGGGGTGGTCCACGACGTGCCGCCGTCGGTTGAGCGCTTGTAGCCGGCGTTGCCGGCCAGGTGGATGATCTGGGAGTTGGTGGGATCGACAACGATGGCGTTGATGCGGGTACCCACGTCGGCGGTGGTGGCGATGCGGGTCCAGGTGACGCCGGCGTCGGTGGAGCGGAAGAGGCCGTCGCCGGTGGTGCCGGTCTTGAGGTCGCCGGTGCCGAAGTAGACGGTCTGTGGGTTGGTGGGGTCGACGGTGATGGAGCCGCCGGTGAGGACGGAGAGCTCATCGCTCATGGGCGCCCAGTTGACGCCGCCGTCGGTGGTCTTCCACACGCCGCCGCCGGCGGTGGAGATGTAGACGGTGTTGGCGTCGGTGGGGTGGGGCCCGATGCCGGTGACGCGGCCTCCGGCGTTGCCCTCTCCGCTCCAGTACTCGCTGGAGATCGGGCGTGGGCCGACGAAGGTCCAGTTCATCCCCGAGTCGATCATGGCGCTGGCGCCGGGGACCCAGTTTGGCTCGGCGTGGGCGAGGATCTTGTAGTACTCGTAAGGCGGCGGGCCCATCTCGTTTTCTTCGCCCGGGATGAAGCGCATGCCGGCGGGGCGGGTGGCGGGCAGTGGGCCGTCGTGGCGCGAGAAGGTGCCGATCTCGGGAGAGGATGAGCAGGCGGCGAGGGCGGCGAGCGCGCCGAGGCTCAGCCCGCACCGCAGCGTTGACGCGAGCCGAGACCGGCCGCTCCGCAGACATGTGCTCGTCATTGCTTCTCCCCCGCCGTGGTTGCGCGCACCGACTCGGCACGCGCGTGCCGACATGGTAACGACTGTTCGCCCCCCAGAAGGGGGCGGTTCGCCGGTGGTGAAGACTATCTCACCGGGTTGGGTGCGAGGGGAGTATGGCGAGCGGCTGCTTCGAGCCGCGCGGACTCGGGCTTCGCGGGGTCCGCCGGGTGCGGTGGCCAGGTTCGGCGTGAACAGGCGCCCGCCCCTCGGATGCTGGCTTTGGTGGTGAGTGAGACGAACTCGTGATGGACCTCGGGCGTCGTCGTGCCACCGATCGCTGCGTTGAGCCATCGGTGCCTCGGTCACAACCGGACAACCCGCACCAATCGTCCAGAGCCACGATCGGGGGCACGCCCGAGTCGCAACGACGATCCGTATTAGCCCGCGGCGGACACAACTTCGCGTTCGAGGCGCTCGGCGAGGGCCTGAATGGAGACCTCGGCCAGGTCGGGGCCGCCGGCGACCATCTGGCCCGCCTTCATTTGTCCCGTCACGCGGTTGAACGCGGTAATGACCGTTGAGTGGTTGGTGCGGGCCAGGGAGCGGGCGATCTCGGGGTAGGACATCGTGGTGAGGCGGCGTGCCAGGTAGGTCACCATCGCGCGGGCGAGCACGACGCGGGCGTGGCGGCCCTTGCTCATGAGATCGGACTGGTCGACGCGCAGCGCCCGGCACACGCGCTCGATGATGAGCGAGGCGGGCACGGGGCGGCGCGGGCCACGCCCCTGGTCGGTGGTCAGGCCCAGGGCCTTGGCGACCATGGAGCGGCCCATGACGTTGGAGGGCACGCCAGAGGGGAGGCTGGCGGTCAGGCCTGAGGCATCGGCGTCGCCCATGAAGTTGCGCATGGCCTCGACGCGGGTGAGCAGGCCCGCGATCTCACGCACAGAGGGCAGGGTGCCGTTGGGCAGCGGGCGCCCGCCGCGCTCGGCGAGCAGCGCGATGGCCTCGTCGTCCAGGGCGAGGCCTCTGGCGGTGGAGAGTTGGCGAACCAGCGCCAGGCGCGTCGCGTCGTCGGGCGCGTCGATCTTGATGACCGCGCCGGAGAGGAAGCGGGAGACCAGGGCCTCGCCCAGGCTTCGGATGTCGCGCGGGGCCTCGTCGCTGGCGAGCACGACCATGCGGCCCGTGAGGCCCAGGGCGTCGAAGGTGTGAAGGAACTCGCTCTGGGTCGCGGTCTTGCTGGCCAGGAAGTGGATGTCGTCGATGCAAAGGATCTCGACATCGCGGAAGGCGCGCCGGAAGGACTCGGTGGAGCCGGATTTGACGGCCTGCACGAAGTCGTTGGTGAAGGTCTCGGCGGTGGTGTACTTGACTTTGTGTCCGAGGCGCTCGGCGGCCTTGGCGGCCAGGCCCTGAAGGAGATGCGTCTTGCCCACGCCGCACGGGCCGTGCAGGAACATGGGGCTGAAACGCGCGGGCGCCGTGCCAGCGGCGATGGTGGAGGCGGCGGTGAAGGCCAGGCGGTTGCACTCACCGACGACGAAGTCGGAAAGGCGGTGGCGCAGGTCGCGGTTGGGATTGGGGCGGCGCGGGCCGATGCCCCCAGAGCGGCCATCGCCCAACCCGGCGCCGATGTCGCGTCCTGAGTCGCCACGACCGCCGCGCCCGCTGGCGGGGGCGGGCTCGGCGGCGGCGGTCGCGCCACCGCGATCGCGCGCGAAGGCGGCGGCCTCGACGACGATCTCAACCGAGACATCCTTGTCCAGGGTCTGTTGGCCGTCGGCGGTGAGTTCGGCGGACGCCGCCGAGCGGAGGGCGGGCACGAAGTTGCGCCCGACGTACTCGGCGATGAACTCGGAGGGGACGGCGACGCGGACGCGGCCCTTGTCGACGGTGACGATGGCGTCGCGCTCCAGGTTGCGGGCCGAGCGCCCGGAACCGGCCGCGCTCGAGATTCGGGTGAGGATGCGGGTGCCGATATCTCGACCGGCGAGGTCACGGGCGGCGCTCTCACGGGCGGCGAGGTCGCGCGTGGCGGGGT
>CAZHKB010000334.1:0-3337 GCA_964533405.1 uncultured Phycisphaeraceae bacterium
GATACGCGACACCCCTTCGACAGGTTGCGCCCTTCAGCAAGTCAGGACACTAGTTCAGAGTTCAGCGGCGATCGGTGCGAGTTTGGCGGTTGGGGTCAGTCGTGTTGTTCGGCGAGGAAGCGTTGGATGACTTCGGAGGCGCGGGCCTGAAGGCTGGGGGGGCCGATGATGAGGATGCGATCTCCGACGAGGGATTCGCGTCCCCAGCCCAAGTTGCGTGTGCTTCGTTCTCCGAAGATTCGCGTCTGGAGTTCGGCGCGCGGGTTGCGCGGGTCTTCGCCCGGTGCGAGTGTGGAGAGGTCGTACGCGGCGGCGACGGCGAGGAGTTGGGTGGCGCGGAGGCCGATGACGATGGAGGAGTCGTCGTGGGCGGCATCGGTTCCGAACGCCCAGAGGCCTTGCCAGGCGAGGTCGATGGGTTCGGCGTCGGGGTTGTCGCGGTCGTTGCCGAAGGGGTCTGCGTCGTGCCTGGTTCGGTCGCTGCGGAGCACGCCGCGTGCAATGAGGGCGTCGGTGAGCGTTTGATAGGGTTCGAGGCCCCAGGGGTCCATGGAGACGGAGGCGCGGGCCTCTGCGCGCAGTCCATGGATGAGGAGTTCGAGGGTGCCGTGGGCTTGGATGGGTGTGATGCGGGCGGATTCGAGGCGTTCGCGGAGGGCGTTGATGGCCGAGGCGCGGGCGGGGTCGAAGGGGAGAGGCTCCTTGACGGTGCGGGCGAGCCTGTCCATGCGGAGGAGGTCGGCTGGGTTGGTTGTGGCCCCGGCGGCATCGCCGGCGCCCCAGACGCGGCGGATGCTGCCGCGGGTGAGCCAGCGGTCGGGAGCGGAGTTGACGAGAGCGCCGAGGAACTCGGTGGTCCAGTCTGGTTGCGCAGATGGGGCGAGCACGACGAGGACCCGCTGGGTGGCGTCGGTTGTTGCGTCGTCGGCGACGATGAGGCGGCCGGCGTCGAGGGTCCACTCGCCGACGGCCCAGCCGGACATGGCGCGGGCGCGGTCGCAGGCCCAGTCGAGGGCCATCTCGCAGGTCATGGAGTTGAAGGCGGGGATGGTGATGCGGCGGTCGGGCTGGATGTGTGCGGCTTCGAGGGCGGCGCGGTTGAGGGTGAGTTGGACGCTGGCGGCGGCGGCGATGGTGGCGACGGCTTCGGAGAAGGGGCGGTTGTCGATGCCGGTGGTGAAGGGGGTGGATTCGAGTTTGGCGAAGGCGGCGCGGCTGGCGTCGTCGATTCCGTAGTCGGGGTCGCGCTGGTAGCGGCGTTGGATGCGGTGGCCGAGGTGGGCCGAGGCCCACGGGGAGAGGGAGCCTTCGGTGCTGCGGTCGTTGATCTCAACAGTCGCGGCCTTGATGATCCAGTGGGCGTTTGGCAGGTCGTTTTCGAGCCAGTCGCGTTCGTCGAAGGGGACCAGGACGAGCGCGGCATCGGGGACGGATTTCCAGCCGTTCTGGTAGAGGTCGCGGGAGTATCGGGCGGCGAGGCCCAGGAGGATGATGGCCAGGCCCAGGAGTGCGAGGCGGTAGCGGCGTTTGGAGCGTCGGAGGCGTTTGGGGGAGGAGCGCCGGCCGCACTCGGGGCAGAGGAGGCGTGCGGCGTGGTCGCCCGGGTCTGGGGTGGCGCCGGACATGTCGTACCAGCAGCCCTGGCGGAGGGGGAGGAAGCGGAGTGCGCGGTGGAAGCCGCCGGGGCATCGGAGGCGTGGGGTGGCGAGGGCGCGGCGGGATTTGTGGGCGTTGAGGAGGCCTTTGAAGTGGTCGGTGAAAAGGGCGTGGAGGGCGAGGAGCAGGCCCAGGGCGACGATGCCCCAGGTGAACATGCGGAAGAGGAGATCGAGGAGGAAGACGGCCACGGGGGTGAGGGTACACGGCGGCGAGGTGGAGGAGTGGCGTCTGGAGGCGTATGGTTGGGGCTGTTCCGGGGTATAGCGCAGCTTGGTTAGCGCGTTTGACTGGGGGTCAAAAGGTCGGCGGTTCGAATCCGCCTACCCCGATTTGACGACGACGCCGTGCCCTTTGGCGCGGCGTCGTTTCGTTGCGGGTCGAAGGCTGGGTCGGGCGTGGCGGGTGGGCTGGCGCGAGGCACAAGGTCCGTGCGGGTTCGGCGTGGTTTGGCTCGTGTAGCGCCTGTCGCTGGAAGGCAATGATGATCCGACTGACCGGGGTCCAGCTTCCGCTCGAACATCGCCCGGAGGCGATTGCGCGGGCCGCGGCGGCGCGCCTGCGGGTTGGGGCGGGCGAGGTGGTTTCATGCACGGTGGTTCGGCGGGCGCATGATGCGCGTCGGAAGTCGGCGATTGTGCTGGTGTATTCGCTGGATGTGGAGGTGAGGGACGAGGCTGGGGTGCTGGGTCGATGTGCCGGGGATGGGGGCGTCAGGGCCACGCCGGGCGTCGAGTACCGATTTGTGGCGTGTGCTCCCGAGGGCTTGGCGGCGCGTCCGGTGGTGATCGGGGCGGGGCCTTGCGGGTTGTTTGCCGCGTTGGTGCTGGCGCAGATGGGGTTCAGGCCGATCATCCTGGAGCGTGGGAAGGTGGTGCGCGATCGCACGAAGGATACATGGGGGTTGTGGCGGCGGTCGCTGCTGAACACGGAGTCGAACGTGCAGTTTGGCGAGGGGGGGGCGGGGACGTTTTCGGATGGGAAGTTGTACAGCCAGATCAAGGACCCGCGGCATCTGGGGCGGAAGGTTTTGAGCGAGTTCGTGAGGGCCGGGGCTCCGGAGGAGATACTGGTCGAGGCGCACCCGCACATCGGGACGTTTCGGCTGGTGAAGATGGTGGAGAACATGCGAGCGACGATCGAGTCGCTGGGGGGGGAGTATCGCTTTGAGAGGCGTGTGACGGATCTGGAGGTTGAGACGGGGGGCGACGGCAGGCGACGGGTGCGGGGCGTTGTGCTGGCGGGCGGCGAGCGTGTGTCGACGGGGCATGTGGTGCTCGCGATCGGTCACAGCGCGCGCGACACGTTCCAGATGCTGCACGATCGCGGGGTGCATGTCGAGGCCAAGGCGTTCTCGGTGGGGTTGCGCGTCGAGCATCCGCAGTCGCTGATTGATGTGGCGCGATTCGGGCGCAGCGCGGGCAATGCGATCCTGGGAGCGGCGGATTACAAGCTGGTGCATCACGCCCGGAATGGGCGGGATGTTTATAGCTTCTGCATGTGCCCTGGGGGCACGGTTGTGGCGGCGACCTCCGAGGAGGGGCGGGTGGTGACGAACGGGATGAGCCAGTACTCGCGTGCGGAGCGGAACGCGAATGCGGGGCTGGTGGTGGGCATCACGCCCGAGCCGGATTATCCGGATGGTCCGCTGGCGGGGGTCGCGTTCCAGCGAAGGTGGGAG
>CAZHKB010000335.1:0-3335 GCA_964533405.1 uncultured Phycisphaeraceae bacterium
CCACCATCACTCCCCCACCACCGCGGCCCGATCGCCGTCGGCTCTGGGCGTCCTCCGCTTCCGCAGCCTCCCCACCCACGCAAAGGCCGGCGACGTCCGATCCGGGCAGCGCAACAACGCCAGCACCAATGCCGCCGTCAGCCAGACCAGCGCCCACGCCTGGTGATGGACCACAAACGTGTCCCACAACAGGTTCTCGGCCAGCCCGCCCGGAATGTGCCCCTCACGCTGCATCTTGTCGATGAACACCGCCCCGGGCACGAAGAACGGCAGGATCCCGAGCAGCACCGCCCATCGCGTCCAGCCGAACCGCTTGCCCTCGCGCGTGACCAGCGACCACACGACCCACCCCAGCGGCAGCAGCAGGATCGACGCATCGTAGAAACGGTGGTACACGATCAGCAGGCTCGCCGACGCCCCGATCGACATCGCCAGCAGCTCCCGCCCATCCTCCAGCTTCCGCAGCCATGCCGCCAACGCCGCCAACCCCATGAGCCCCATCACCCCGAACGTCACCACCGCGGCCATCGCCCGATCCGCCGTGAAGTTGTGGACCACCGGGCGCAGGTCGATCATCTGGTATCGCAGGTGATTCTCCGGCATCGGGTTGCCGTTGCCGATGCCGGTCGTGAACTCCTTGACGTTCGACGACAGGGACTCAACCCACGGCACGCCGTTGGCCTCAAGCCGCACGATGCCCAGGATCGCGACGATCACCGCCACCGCCAGCGCGGGGCCCGCCACGTTCCAGCGCCACCGGAAGATCTCGTACGCCAGGAAAACCAGCCCAATCTGCGGCTTGAGAACCGCGGCCATGCCCAGCAGCACGCCGCCGGCCATGGGCCTGCCCGACAGCCGCAGCGCGTGCCCCGACGCGACCAGCGCGGTCAGGATCATCGACAACTGCCCCATTTTGATGCCCGTGATGCACGGCGCGAACGCGATGGCCGCCCCCACGAAGATCCACGTCGACGGATGCTTCCCTCGCATGCCCGCCAGCCACGCGGTCGTGATGATCGAGGCCGCAATCGCCCCCACGTTGATCCACGCCCACATCTCGCGCGCCACCGGCCAATCGAACGCGGCCACGGGCGAGATCAGCACGAAGGAGGGCGGCGGATACAGCAGGTCGCGCGAGCCGCGCTCCGACGGGCGGTGCATCCTGGGCCCGCGGGCGGCGAGCCAAAGCGCATCCAGCCGGTCGGCTTCATAAGGGTTCACCCCATACAGCCACGCCCGAGACGAGGAGTAGATCACCTGAAAATCGTCGGCCGCGGAAATCTGGCTGGGCATGAGCCCGCGATACAGAAACACGCCCCACCCCGTCAGCAGCAGCACCACCGCCAGGGCCCATAACGCGGCCGTCCGACCGAGGGCACGCGAGTTGGAGGGACGTTGGGGCACGCGGAACACCCTGCCTGGGCCGCGGGGTGCCCGCGGGAAACTCTGGATCGACCGGATCGGAGGAGCAGGATACCCCGGGGCAAGGGGTTGCACCAAAGGGCGTTGTCCTTGCGGGCACCTCTCGTTACGAGCCCCCGGCCCGAGCACGGGGGTCAAAGGTCAGCGATCCTCGACTGGCGCCCCGGCCTCCCGCGAAGGGCCAGAACCGAGCCCGGTCGTGCGCGTGGGGCCAACGCCGGGGACGAGCGACCGGCCTTGCCCGCTGGCTGAGCAACGCCTGACTCACCACCATGGACGCCACTCGCGCCGACTGTGTTCACGTCGGGCATCGAAGTACAGATACTCGCCGGGCCGACTGTTGAAATACAGCCGGCGATAGTCCCGCAGCGATGGGCGATCCGGCTCGGGCCATTCATCCCGGGCCTGCTGCGCGCTCACCACGCGCGGTGACAGGTCGGCGTCGAGGCGGGCGTACTCCGGCTGGCTCGCCAGGGCGGCGGCGGGCGGGTCAAGAGCCGGGTCCGAGAACACCATGGCCGTCGGCGTTTCAGACCCGTGCAGAAAGAACCTCGGCTCGGCGCGGCGCGCGACCGGCGCCGACGAGCACCCGAAGCCGCCAACCAGCAACGCCGACACCGCCGCCGCCGCGAGCGCGGCTTGGACAAGTCTTGAGCTTCGGGACATGGGTCAAGTGTACCACCAAGTTGCTATGGAGCAAAGAGTTATGGACCTACATCGCCATGGCTCGCCGATCAGCCGTGCAGACCCGAACCATGATTCGGAATTCACCGAAACACGCCCAAGGGTTCCCCGTATCATCTTGTACGGCTTACGATCGGACCCTCCCACCGCGCCGGAACGCTTGCCATGGCAAACTACAGCAGAGGTTGGGCGGGAACGATCACCCAAGGCGCCGCCAGCGACATGTGGACGAACCTGGCCGGTGCCATGGTTTCCGACGATGATCGGGCCGCTTGTACCATCGCGCACAGTGGCGACTCCGAGTGGTTGATCGCGACCAACTTCGCGTTCCAGCGGAGCGTGCCCAGCGGCGCGTCGGTCGTGGGCGTGACAATCTTTATCGAGGGGCTCTACGACACCGCTGGTGACCCCGTGCCTCCATTCTCAGTCGTCTTGCAAGATGCGAGGCTGGTCCTTGGCGGCCCGATCCAAACAGGCGGACCGGGCACCGGCCTTGGCCTACCGCTCGGGCGCGGCACGACACCTGAGCGCTACGAACTTATGGCCGGCGGTGAGGCCGACCTGTGGGGCCAGACGCCGACGCAGGCGCAGGCGGCCGCGTCCAACTTCGGTGTCGCGCTCAAGTTTCGTGCCCTTGGCGCCCAACTCATCGCCCGGGTCGATTCGATCAGGATGATCATCTGGTGGGAGAAAGACGCGGCGTGCGTCATCACCGCGATCAGCCCCACCAACGGCAAGCAGGCGCCGTTCCAGTTCGTCGCCCACGCCAACAACTCAACATGGGACGACTCGCTGCCGCGGGAAGTCTCGTTCAAGTGGGAAGTCGAAGGGCCGGGGGGCTGGTCGCAGTCGGTCGAAGACCCCCGCCGCGGCGGGTGGTCCGACCCGACCCGCGGCCTCGCCACGCTTTGGGGAAAGTGCCCGCAGTGGCTGTTTGATGTGCCCGGCGAGTACACGGTCGACCGCACCATGTACCGCACGAACAGCGACGGCACGTTCGCGACCGCCGAGGCCACGCCGGTCACGGTGACGGTGAATGAGAGCACCAGGGCGGTCCGCTACGTCACACAGGATGGGAGCGACAGCCTCGACGGAACGTCGATCGCCAACGCGTGGGCGACGCTTCGCAAAGCCTCGCTGTCGGCCCCGAACAGTTCGAGGCGAGCCGACGCTGATATATTCACACCGTCCACCGGAGATGGGCAGGTTCAGGTTTGCGGCCTGTGCCC
>CAZHKB010000336.1:0-3331 GCA_964533405.1 uncultured Phycisphaeraceae bacterium
GCTCACCCTCGACGGGCACGTAATCGCCGAGCCACCAGAGCCTGTTGCCCATGCCGACCGAAGATGGGCTGCCGACAAGACCCATCGCCGCAGCCACGCCCCGAAACAGCGTCTCCGCATCAAGTTGCCACAGCACAATGTCCTCGTGCCGGATCGGCGCGGACTCACTCGTCTCGGGATCGACCGCGACGATGTCGTCTTCATCGTGCACGACCACCTTGCGGCCTTCGATCGTGCCCGGCCACGGCACCGACATCGCGATGACCTACGCCGCGATCGTCGCGCTGCTGGTTTCGCTCCACGGCCCCATCGCGCCGCGGCGCGTGACCCACCGCGCGAGGTAATGCGCTTGCATCCCGGCCTGCGGCGACTCGAACGACAGCACGGCCGAGCCGTCGCTGACGCTCTGCACGTAGCGGTACGCGCGCGGATCAGCTGGCGCGGGGGCGTTGGTTGGCGTGAAGGCGACAAAGACCTCGGCGCGTTCGACGCCGCGCGGGCGGGCGCGTTTGGTGGCACGGCTCTCCGAGCCGTGGCTTTGGCCTTCATCCAGCAGCTTCAGGCGGTGAGTGCAGCGACCCGCATCGCTCACAATGATGAGCGGCTTGCTCGCGGGCATCGGCACATCGCCGCCGCCCGCCGCGCGGATGGTGATGCCGATGGTCGCGCGGTCGGCGTTGGTGGTCTTGGGAAAACCTTGTATGAACGAGGTCACGGGCCGGGCCTCGGCTTCGAGCGTGCGACGGGCCGCATCTTTGCTCTGCCGCGCCGATTCGGCGGCGGCCTGCGCCCGCACATGCGCCGGGAATGCCGCGCTCCACACGCTCAGGGCTTCCTTGAGCGGCTTCAACTCGGACTCATCGAACCCCTGCACGCTCCAGAACTTCTCCACGGCGGCGTAGTACGTGTTCATGTACGCGGCGAAGTCGGCATCGGGCCTGGGGAAGCGTCGTTCGGCCATGGGCAAGCACTCCGGGAGCGGCCAAGCGAGGTGGCCGAGCGTCCGCATGACCCGTGCGATCAGCCATACCGCGTGGACGATCGCGCGAGTGACGCGGACGACCTCACCATCGACCCGTTGGACCGCCCACTTGAGCCGTGCGGGCGGACAATATGAGTGGCCGATCGGACTGGTGCGTTGTCCGGTCGGACGACTGAGTTGGCCGGGCGGACGGAGGAGACGGACGCTCCCGCCGCGCGTGCATTCCGACCCGCCGGGGAGGTATTCCGCCCCTCCGCAAACGTCCGCGAGGGATCGGGAGGGTGCCGGTGGGTTGGCAATCGCATAGCACGACTACAGTTCCAGCGGAAGTACTCTGACTCGGCGCACCGTGGAGGCATTACCGATGGGACTGCGAGCAAAATTTGTAGGAGCGGTCGGCACTGTGACGGGGTCCTGCACGTTGCTGCACTACGACCTGACCGATAGCTATTGGCTGGTCGATTGCGGCATGTACCAGGGCTTTCCGGGTGCAGAAGAGCGCAATCGGCGGAAGTTCGAGTTTGACCCGAAGCGCCTCGCCGGCGTTTTGCTGACTCACGCACACGTTGACCATTGCGGTTTGCTCCCTCGGCTGATTCGCGAGGGCTTCCGGGGCAAAGTTATCTGTACGCGAGCGACGGCGGAGTTTACGAAGGTCGCGCTCCAAGACCCCGTCGGGGGAGATGCCGACTTGTGGGACGCACACAGCGTGGCCCTGCTCAACAGCATGTTTGTGTGCCCGGACGACAGGCAGGATTTTGTCTTCGGGCACACCATCGCGATGGACCAAGACCTGTTCTGCATGTTCCTGCGGTCGTCTCACGTCGTTGGGTCCGTCTCGATATCCGTCCGCGTCAACATCACGACCACGGAGAACGTGACGATCGCCTTTTCCGGCGACATCGGCCCATGCGGCAACGGCGCGCTGTACGGCGGCATGCAGAAGCAGCGGCATTACCCCAACCCGCAGACAACCGTCGTCGTGTGCGAATCGACCTATGGCGGGAAGAAGCGCAGGCCAGAATCCGCGACGTTCACTGCCCGCATGACCGCGCTCGCAGAGGTCCTTTCGCGGGCATTGAACCGGGGACCGGACCCCATCGTGGTGTTCCCGTCGTTCTCGCTCCAGCGCATGCAGGACTTGCTCGTGGACATGGACTATGTGTTTCGCAACCACGAGATCGCATGGCCCGAAGGACAGACCGTCTCGATCCACGTGGACTCGGGCATGGCGCGCCGGCACTCGGCGGTCATGTTCAAGGAGTTGCAACGCAAGGACGGGAAGGGCAAACGCCGGTGGCTGAACGCGGATTCCCCGTTGTTTGCTGACATGTCCGATGCCGATATTGACAAGCGGCTGCAACCCTTGCTCACCCCCTCGGGCTGGGAATCGCCCACACAGGTCAATGGGCGGGCGTGGTCCGTGGCCTACGGCCCCCCATCCCGTTCGAGTGGTCCCCGGATCGTCTTCGCCGGGCCAGGGACGTGCATGGGCGGGCGCGCCCTCAAGCACTTGGCCGAGCAAGTCAGGAACGCCGATGCGAGCATCGTGTTCTCCGGCTACGTCCCGATGACCTCGCCCGGATACAAGCTTCGTTTGCTCCGCGGTGGGACGGACGCGGCTTCGTCCGTCAAGGTGTTGCGGTTCGGTGAACTCGAATGTTTGCCGGAAGAAGTCAAGGCAGCGGTAGAGAACCTGGGCGAGTATTACTCTGGGCACACCGATGAGGACGGCTTGATCGACTTCACGCTCACCAACGACACGGGGAAGCCCGCGCGGCCCTTGTCGATTATTCTCAACCACGGGGATCGACGGAGCCGCGAGGCGTTGAAGGCACGCCTTGAAGCGATTGCCGCCGACGTAAACGAATCCGGATCGCGTAAGCCCATCAAACAGGTGCATTTGCCCGATTGGAACGACGGCTGGTTTGATCTTGTTGCAGGCGAGTGGGAGAAGGCGACGGACTTGCCTGTGAATGTTGAGGAGCGGCTGTCCCGGATTGAGCACGCGGTGGCAGCGATGCTCGCGAATCAGGAGGAGATCATGCGGCGTCTTGATGCAATGGATGCCTAGCGACGGATGATTGCACATACCGTCGCCTCACGCCCCCCGGCAACACCCGTGATCTGACGGCGATTCTCGCCGTTGATGAGCGACGTGTCGTTCGTGGCGCCGATGTCAATCCCGTTCTCTCGGGCGAGGGCACCGAAGGCCGCCCGGGTCCGCATCCAGAGCGCCGGTTCGATGATGGCTTCCTGCTCGCCCTCGTAGACCTGAGCGTGGTGTTGGGGGGGCTGGACCTTCCCGAGATACGAGACGTTGGTCAGGATGCGGTGGACGTAGGGGTT
>CAZHKB010000337.1:0-3329 GCA_964533405.1 uncultured Phycisphaeraceae bacterium
CCCTCCGAACCACCCCTGCAACCCAACGCCCCCGGCGCGCAAACAATCTCCCATGCTCACCACCCTCGCCCTGACGACCTGTCTCCTCACGACCCCGCATCCGACAACGCCCCTGACCGCAGCAATCGAGTCGCTCTTCCTCAAGATGGAACAGGCCGTCCGGGCGGGGGATCAGGAAACCTACCTCTCCCTGATCGACCAGACCGACCCGGTCTTCGTCCAGGAACATGTGAACTGGGCCAAGGATCTGGCCCGCGGCCTCCCGGCGACCTTCGACATGACTCTGGAATCCGAGCCGGTGATCCACACCTCGCCCGATCACCCCTCGGATGCCCGAGCGATCATCGAGATGCGCTACACCCCGGGAGCCACCCAGGAGGGCCAGAACCATGAGCCCCGGGTCATCCGCTACCGCGCGCGGTTCACATCTGAAAGTGACCTTTTCAGTGTCGAAGCCTTGACCGACGAGCGATCGCCGTTTGTCGCCGAGCTGCTCTACGCCGGCGAAGCCTGGGACATCCTCGAACACGGCACCACTCGCGTCATGTTTCCCCCACGCTACCGCGAAGCCGCCCAGATCGTCGTCGATGCGCTCCCCCCCATCCGCTCCCACGTCGATACCCAGATGGGCTCCGACAACTCCCAGCACATCCAGGTCGTCAAGCTCTACGCCGACATGCAGCACCTCCAGGCCTCCATCTACCTCTCTTACGTCCAGGGCCTCTCCGGCTGGAACGAGCCGGGCGAGTCCATCAAACTCATGGCCCGCAATGGCGGCGGGCCGCGATCAATGGATGGGCTGCTGGCCCACGAGTACGGGCACGCCGCCACGTTCTGGATGGGTGAGTCGGCCAACGCGATGCCGTGGTGGACCCTGGAGGGGATTGCGGACTATGTGTCGCGTGCGTACCGCGCGGACTATGGCGACGCGGAGGCCGACCCCGCCCGCGAGCGGCAGATCCCCCAGGACCTCGCCGCGACGCTCAAAGCCTGGGGCGAGCAGGACCGTCTGCCGGCTTGGAGCGAGCTGACGGACTTCTACACGGTCGATCCGCGGTGGATGGGCAACGTCTACACCCAGGGCAACCACATGATCGCCTACATCACACAGCACTTCGGGGTCAGCGCGCGGAACCAGTGGCTACGGACGATGGCGGCCGGGTCGTCGATCGACGAGGCGACGCGGACGGTTCTGTCGCGGGACTTCGCGACGCTCGATGAGCAGTGGCGCGCGACGCTGAAGCCGGCGGAGACGCCGGCGGTGGAGACGCCCTGAAACCAACTCGCGAGCGCACGCTCGCCGATGGGTTCAGCGGTCCGGGTCGATGCCGCGCATCGGGACCGAGTCGGCGCCCGCGACGGCTCGCAGGAGCTCCTGCTCGCGCCCGACGACGATGGTCGACCCATCGCCGGCCTGCGGCTTGAAGGTCAGTTCGCGGATGAGGTAGTACTCATCGCGGCGTGACATCTCGCTGGAGCACGCTCCGCAGGTCAGGGCGACGCCCACAACGGCGCTGAAGGCCATCGCGAGGCGGGCAAGGCAGGCGTGTGGTTGCTGCAGTCGAAGAATCGCGGTCTCCCTTCGATGGGGCGGGTCCGCGCCGCCCCGACATCTCGCCTCCCACGATGGAGGTCGGCGTTCGGCTGTGTGTTCTGCATCCCCCACGGGCCGCCACCGGAGAACCAGCCTCCGGAGCATCGGGCCTGTCACCTATACCGCCCAGACTGTCCCGATAATCCCAGTCGTGGTCAGAAGTTAAGTTGGGCCGAGCGGGACCGGGTGGACAGGGTGGACGGGTGGGGCGTGGCGGCGGCACGCGTCGGCATCACCCGTCCTCGCCACGCGGTCGCCGCTACCATTGCCTCCCCATGCAGATCGCATTCTCCACGCTGGCGTGTCCCGACTGGACTCTTAATCGCATCGCCCGGATCGCGGGTGAGCTGGCGTATGACGGCGTTGAGCTGCGGACGTTCGGGTTTGGCCCGCCCGCACCCGGGGCCGATCTGGTCTTTGATGCCGCGCTCTCGGACCCGGTGAAGGTGCGTGGCATTCTGGCGGAGCATGGGGTGGCGGCGTCGTGCCTGGCGACGGGGTTGAAGTTTGACCGCATCGTGTTCCCGCCGGTGATCGGGCGGGCGATCACCGATCAGGAGCGGGAGACGCGGTCGGCCAAACGCCTGATCGAGTTGGCGTCGGCCATGGGCTGCCCGGCGATGCGGGTGTTCGCGTTCGAGTCGCACGGGCGCGAGACGCGCAAGAGCGCGGTGCGGCGCATCGTGTGGCGGCTGTCGATGGCGGTGGATGCCGCGAGGCACACGGGTGTGCGGGTGGCGCTTGAGAACGGCGGATCGTTTGCGCGGGCGAGCGATCTCTTGGAGATCCTGGATCAGATTCCATCGCCGGCGCTGGGGGCGTCGTACTCGGTGGCCGCGGCGAAGCACGCGGGCGAGGACCCGGTCGCGGGGCTGGACCTGCTGGGCGAGCGGGCGAGCGTGGTGCGGGTGAAGGGGCATAAGGCGGGGCGGCCTTGCCTGCTGGCGGATGGAGAGGACCCGAACGCGGAGGTGGTTCGCGCGCTGTCGGCGCGGCGGTCGACCGCGACGCTGGTGTATGAGTACGACCGCCTGTGGCACGATGAGCGGACGAGGGCTTCGACGCCCGAGCCGGAGGTCGCGCTGCGGCACGCGATCGAGGCGATTTATGCATGGCGCGAGGCGAGGCCGCGATCCGCGGTGGTGACGGCGGTGGGCGCGGCCAAGGCGATGGGTTTGCGGGCGTGAGTTGGGTTGGGTGGGCGGTGGGGGCATGGGGGAGCGTGAGTGGTGTGGCCGCGGGCCTGGCGTGATGCACGCGGATGCGCCGACGTGCGACAATCCCCTCATGGGCGAGTTACCGCCGAGTTCGGAGTTAACGCGCCGGGTGCTGGACCTGTGCCTGGGGTCCGGGTTCGCGCGGGCGGGGGTGGCGAGCGTGGAGCCGAGCCGGTACGCGGCGGAGCTGCGTGAGTGGCTGGCGGCGGGCAAGCAGGGCTCTATGGCGTGGCTTGGCGAGCACCTGCATGTTCGGACCGATCCGGCGCGGCTGCTGCGTGGCTCGCGGGCCGTGGTGATGGTCGCGATGCCATACGCACGCCGGGGCTCGGTGGATGCGGGCGAGTCGGCGCAGTCTGGGGGTGCGAGACTCGGGCAGGCACACGGCGGAGGGTCTGGAAGCTTGCAGACGGCGGGCGAGTCCACGCCCCCCGCCCTGCCCGCCCCCCACTCCGCAGGACCGGAACTGGGGGAGGGTGGAAGAGTGGCGCGGTATGCGCGGGGGGAGGATTACCACC
>CAZHKB010000338.1:0-3329 GCA_964533405.1 uncultured Phycisphaeraceae bacterium
CTCCCGCCCCGCCGTCATCCTTCTCCACGGCTCGCCGGGCGATGCCGACAACTTCAACGCCCTCGCACCGATCCTCGCCGCGCGCGGCTACCGCGTCATCGCCCCCGACCTGCCCGGCTTCGGCCAGAGCCAGAAGTGGATCGCCGACTACTCCATCCGCGCCCATGCCGCCTACACCCTCGCCCTCATGCACGCCCTGGCCATCCCCCGCGCCCACGTCGTCGGATGGTCCATGGGCGGCGGCGTCGCGCTGCACATGGCCGACGACGCGCCCGATCGCATCGCCTCAGCCACCCTCATGGCCTCGATCGGCACGCAGGAGTCCGAGGGCTCCGGCGACTACTGGTTCGAGCACCTCAAGTACGCCGTGGGTTACGCGGGCCTGGTCGTCGGCGTGGACCTGCTCCCGCACTTCGGCGCGCTCACGCCCCGCTGGTTCCGCCACGCGGCCATGCGCAACTTCTGGGACTCCGACATGCGCCCCATGCGCCGAATCCTTCAGACCACCCGCGTGCCGATCCTCATTCTGCACGGGCGATACGACGTGCTGGCCGGCGTGCGCGGCGCCGAGGAAGCCGCCGCGATCTCGCCGGTGTCGCGTCTGGTCGTGAGCGACGACAACCACTTCTTGCCGGTCATGCAGGCCCCCGAGATGGCCGACCGCCTCGGACGGCTCTTCGCACGCCACGACCACCCAGGTCAGCCCCCGCTGCCGGGCGTCGCCAACCTCTCGCCCGCCCGCGCGCCGCAGGCCGCGTCCGCGTTCATCGCGTGGCTCGCCTCGCTCACGCTCCGCGCGCCCTGGTGGCTCACCTCGATCCTGATCGCCGGGCTCGCCACCCGTCACCCCCGCGCCACCCTCATGCTCTGCGCTCTGGTCATCGACACCATGACCCTCGACTTCGGCGTGGCGGCCCTGGGCGTCCTCGCGGGGTGGACTTGGAAAGACCGCCGTGAACGCAAGGGCTGGGCGGCCCTCAGGCTGGCGCTCTGGGTGCTCCTCAGCCTGCTGCTCTCGCTCATCGCGGCCTCGCAACTCGCCACCGCCCTGGTCGCCCGATTCTCCTGGCCCGCCCTTTCCGGGATCGTCGTCGGCGGCGCGATCCTGCTCGCCATCCTCCCGCACCTCTGGACCTGGCGAGGCCATCGCCGCCTCCTCGCCTCCTGGTCACGCCTCGGGCACCAAGAGTGGTGGCCCGCCAAACTCTTCTACCTCCCCCTCTGGCCTTGGTGGGCCTGGCTCGCGCTCAAGCAAGGCGGCCCGCTCGCCTTCACCTGCGCCAACCCCGGCATCCCCGGCGGCGGCGGGCTGATCGGTGAATCCAAGAGCCAGATCCTCGGCGCGATCGCCCCAGACTTCCACACCCATGTGCTGGCCGTTCGCCTCATCGAACCCCGCGGCACCCCCGAGCAGCGCGCCGAGCGTGCGCTCGCCGTCATAAGAGAGTCCGACCGAGTCGGCCCCGGCACGACCAATGCCCTACCCGACGGCGCGACCAGGCCCGCGCCTTCAATCAACCCTTCGCCAGGTCGCTTCTCGCTCCCCGTCATCCTCAAGCCCGACCAGGCCTTCCGCGGCTTCGCGATGAAACTCGCCAGAACACACGACGACGTCCGCGCCTACTTCCGCCACGTCACCGGCCCCGTCATCCTCCAGCAATACCACCCGGGCCCCGAAGAGTGCGGCCTCTTCTGGGTCCGCACACCCGACTCAACCGCCACTCTCCGCGCCGATGCCACCCCCCGCGCCGGACGCATCTTCGCCGTCACCCGCAAGCGATTCCCCTTCGTCATCGGCGACGGCACGCGCACCCTCGAACGCCTCATCCTCGACCACCCCCGCCTACGCTGCCAGTGGCGGGTCTTCCTCGCCCGCCACCGTGCCCGCCTGCACGAAGTGATCCCCAAGGGCGAATCCATCCGCCTCGCCCAGGCCGGCAACCATGCCCAGGGCACCCTCTTCACCGACGGCGCCGACCTCATCACCCCCACGCTCGAAGACCTCATCGACCGCCTCTGCGACTCCTACCGCGGCCCCGGCAACCTCCCCTACGACTTCGGCCGCATGGACGTCCGCTACATCTCCGACGAACTGCTCCGCAACGGCGAGAGCCTGGGCATCGTCGAACTCAACGGCTCCACCAGCGAAGCCACCAACCTCTACGACCCATCCTTCTCGCTCCGCCGATCATACTCCATCCTCTTCGCCCAGTGGCGCCTCCTCTACCAGCTCGGCGCATGGCGACGCAGGCAGGGCATCAAGCCAGTCACAATCCCCCAGATCGCCCGCCACTGGATCGCCTACCACCGCCAAAAAAGCGGCTCCTCCATCGCGGACTGATCGCCCCCCTCCCCCCATCCCCGCTCGGCGACAAGACACGACGCGGGCGGCGCGAGCCCTCCGTGCCGCGCGAACTTCCCGACGATTCCAGGTGAGCGGCACGGACCACCCCGCCGCTCTCCAACGCGCGGCAACCACGACGCGCCAGGCACACGCGCCCCGCACGCCGTCGCGATCGGCGATCAAAAACAGTTCGCCGGCCCATCACTCCGCGGCCTCATCCCCGTCGGCGCCACCTCATGCATCGCCGCCCGGCACGCATCCGCCAGGTGCTGGTGCAACTTCTCATGATCCGGGAAACCATCCAGCGCGATCAACAAATCCTCCACACGCCAGATCGCCGGCAGCCTCCCGTCGATCGCCTTGAACGCCGCATCGCCCAGCGCCTCGCCCGCCGCCAAAAACCATTCAGGCGTCGGTGTCCCCGTCACCTCGTCACGCCGCACACCCTGCCCCGTCCACACCACCCCCGCCGGCGGCTCAACCTGCACCCGCACCGACTTCTCACCCACCGCAACCATCGGCCAACGCCCCGTCTGCGTCATCGGCTCCCGCGCCAGCACCAGCGACGGCACCTGCCGGCTCCACAGCAGATCGCGCATCCGCCTCGCATCCGCCCCGATCAGCGGAGGCTGCGCCAGATAGAACCCCGCCCCCGCCTTGGCCGGAAAGTCCGCCGACCGCGTCATCACCACGATCGCCCCCGCCTGGGCCGCGTCCGTCGCCTGCTGCCTGATCAACCGCCGCGACTCCTGCAACGGCAGGCAGATCCGCGACAGCCTCTCCACATCCCTGGCCCGCCACGCCGCCGCCACCGCGCGGTGGCACAACTTCTCGCACTCGAAGTACCGCGCCGCCACCAACGCCGCGCTGGCGCGCTCCATCGTCGCGTCGATCGTGCGTGGCTGGCCGAGCATCACCGGGAGGGTATCGCCACACTTGGACCCCGGTTGCGGACTCTCAAGCACCCCGTCACCCCGCTGAGCCG
>CAZHKB010000339.1:0-3319 GCA_964533405.1 uncultured Phycisphaeraceae bacterium
GCAGGGGCTGGGCGGGCTATTCCAGGTGAATCTCGGGATGAGCGAGATGGACGGGACGACGGAGTTTGACGCCGGGGGCGGGTACATCACGTCGCAGCGGCAGCGGTCGGTGAGCGAGTGGGAGATTTATGCGCCGGACTTTTCCGATCCCAACTCGCTTGGGGAGAGCATCAAGACGACGCACCGGATCGAGCAGGATGTGAGTATGAGGCTGGAGAGGTAGGGGTGCCGCGTCCATAGTCTGCGAACGCGACGGACGAGCGAGCGCTGCGACGCGTGGCGGGCGAGGGTCGGAGGGATGCGGCCGGCGTGTGTCGGTTTGGGTCGGTTCGGATCGCCATCAGCGCGGCAAAGGTGAGAACCGGCGGGTGGGCGGCTGGGTGCCACACCGCTCGCTCGCGCGTCGCGTTCGTGGGCCGCGGTGCGTTCACGCGGTGTAGGTCGCCTTCGACAGCCCGATCACCGAGACCCCCCCGACCGCGTTGCCGATCCGGTCGGCAATGGGAAAGAACTCGATCGCGGGCGCCAGGATGGGGAGCCCCTTGTTCAGAGCCCGCTCGATCGTCACGCCCGCGTCGTGGCGGAGGGTGCGTTCATCGGCGGCGAAGATGATGGTGAGGGCGGCGGCGTGGAGGATGATGGGGTCGCGGAGGAGTTTGGAGAGGTCGATGAGGCAGGCGGTCATGTCGGAGATGTAGGTTGGGTTGGGGCCGGGGATGCCGTCTGTGAAGCAGAACTGGCCGACGGACTTGAGTTCGAGCCAGAGCGCGTCGTCGCAGGCGACGCCCGGAGGGGCTGGTGGGTCGGCCAGGACTTGGGCGAAGAGGTTGTTCTCGGCCGCGTGGCGCTCGACGCGGGCGGCGACGGGGTCGAGCAGTGGCAGGCCCGGGCAGGTGGTGAGGACCAGGTCGCAGCGTTCGCGTTCGCGGCGGATGGGATGGCCCCGGGCGCCTGGGTAGGGCTGCTCGCGGTGGACGCCCAGGCTGTCGGCGGCGAAGGCGGTAGCGAGGATGGGGTGCAGGGCGAGTTCGTCGAGTGAGTCAAGACCACGCGGGGATTGCTCGGCGTCGAGGGCGGCGGCGGCGTCGCGCAGGGCGCGGGCGGCGATGGGGGCGATGTCTGAGGGGGACCAGGGCACGAGAAAGGTTAGGACGAGCGAGGGGGCGTGGATGCCGGGGCCGCCGGCACAGGTTGGAAACGTGCGCCACGACAAACGAAAAGGGACGGGCATGGGAGCCCGTCCCTTTGGAGTTGTGAGGAGCAACACGCCGCGAGCTGGGGCTTGCGGCTCGGATTAGTGGTCGGCGACGACGGCGGGATTGCCGATGACGACATCCTTGAGCTGGACCTGGGGGACGCCCAGTGGCTCATGGCGGTCGGCGCCCAGAGCCTCGGCGGCGCGGGTGGCATCGGCGAGCATCGAGGACTCGTCCTCGATGGTGGAGGCCGGCGGCTCGGCGAGGAGCTTGACGCGGATGTCCTGGTAGGGGCGGAAGCCGGTGCCGGCGGGGATGAGGTGGCCGAGCAGCACGTTCTCCTTGAGGCCCACCAAGGTGTCGACCGCCCCGCGGAGGGCGGCCTCGGTGAGAACCTTGGTGGACTCCTGGAAGGACGCGCCCGAGAGGAAGGACTCGCTGGAGAGGGCCGCCTTGGTGATGCCAAGCAGCAGCGTGCGGCCCGTGGCGGGGCGGGCCTTCTTGCCCTTGGCGCCGTCGCGTCCGTCGGCCTCGGCCTTGGCGTTGGCCTCGCGGACTTCCTTGCGTGCGTAGAGCTTGTCGGGGACCAGGTCGGTGGCTCCCGGCTCGGTGATGCGGACGAGCTTGGCGACCTCCTCGTTCTTTCGGAAGAACGTGATTTTGTCGACCACTTCCTGAGGCAGGAAGTCGGTGTCGCCGGGGGCCTCGACCTTCACCTTGCGGAGCATCTGGCTGATGATGAGCTCGATGTGCTTGTCGTTGATGACCACGCCCTGGGCGCGGTAGACGTTCTGCACCTCGTCGAGCATGTAGGCCCACAGGGCGTCCTCGCCCTTGATGCGCAGGATGTCCTTGGGGTCGAGCGGTCCTTCGGTCAGGGAGTCGCCGGCCTGGACGTAGTCGCCGGTGTGCACGAGCAGGGACTTCTCACGCGGGACGTGGTGGTCCTTCTCGATGCCGGCCTCGGAGATGACGCGGACGGTCATCTTGCCCTTGCGGCGGTCGGCGTGGATCTCGACGCGCCCGGAGATCTCGGCCATGGCGGCCGGGTCGCGCGGACGGCGAGCCTCGAAGATCTCGGTCACGCGGGGCAGGCCACCGACGATGTCTTCGGAACCCGACGCGCCGCGGGGCTTGCGAGCGATCATCTGGCCGGCCTGGATCTTCTGGCCGTCCTCGACCTCGATACGGGCCTTGGCGGGCAGGGGGTGGAAGTCGAGGATTTGGCCCGAGTCGTCGACGATGTTGATGGTGGGGTGGGCCTCGCCCTTGTGCTCGATGACGACCTTGGCCCGCTTGCCGGCACCGGCGTCCTCCTCGCGGTAGGTCTTATCGACGATGAGGTCGATGAACTGGACGATGCCGGTCTTCTCGGCGAGGGTGGGGTCGCGGTGGGGGTCCCACTTGATGAGGGATTCGCCGCGCTTGACGGGGTCGCCCTTCTTCTTCTGGATGTACGCGCCGTAGGGGACCTTGTACTTCTCGAGCTCGCGCCCGCGCTCGTCGAGGATGGCGATCTCGCCGTTGCGCTTGAGGGAGACCCAGACCTTGTGGCCGTCCTCATCGGTGATCTCGACCTCGTTGCAGTCTCGGACCTCGAGGGTGCCGGCGGAGAGGGCCTTGTACTCGGTCTCGACGATGGAGCGGGTGCCGATGCCGCCGGTGTGGAAGGTGCGCATGGTCAGCTGCGTTCCTGGCTCACCGATGGACTGTGCGGCGATGATGCCGACGGCGAGGCCGGGCTCGACCATCTCGCCGGTGGACATGTCCAGGCCGTAATCGAGCACGGAGCAGCCGGACGCGGACTGGCTGGTGAGGGGGCTCCTGACCTCGACGGAGTCGACGCCGAGCTCCTCGATCTTCTTGGCGGCCTCGGCGGAGATGACCTGGTTCTCGCCCAGGATCACCTCGTCGTTGACGGGGTTGACGATGGCCTTGACGCTGACGCGTCCGAAGATCTGGTCGCGGAGGGGGACGTCGACCTGCTCGCCCTTGTAGATGGCCTTCTTGACGACGCCGCGCCGGGATCCGCAGTCCCACTCGCCGATGATGACCGACTGTGCGATGTCGCAGAGCTTGCGGGTGAGGTATCCCGAGTCGGCGGTCTTGAGGGCGGTGTCGGC
>CAZHKB010000340.1:0-3300 GCA_964533405.1 uncultured Phycisphaeraceae bacterium
GGGGACGTGGTGGTCATGGAAAAAGCGGTCCTCTACATAGGGGGCGATTGACGGATTTGTGCGCGCACCAAGGCGTCGCGCCGGGGTGGTTGGCGCGATTTGAGCGAGAAAATGAGGTAAAAAAAGATTTGTAACGGGCGCACAAGGGCGTGCGCGATGGGTTTGTGCGCGGCGGTCGGGAGCGGGGAGTGCACCGCCGAGAGCGCGCAGGGAGGCGGGTTGCTGGCGAGCGTGGGTTGGGCGACGGGCGGCGATGGTTCCTGGTATCGCGTGAGCGGACAGATCGGGACCGGTTTCAGAGTTGCGCTCGCACACCCCCTCCGTCAGACTCGGCGGGCCTTGTCTGACACCTCCCCCGCACGCGGGGGAGGAGGGGCGTGCGCCGCGACGCTGCGGGGGGTGGTCACATCGTCTGAACGTGCTCGCCTTCGAGGATTTCCTGGACGGTGATGAGTTTGATGATTCGGCCCGACTGCTTGTGGAAGGCCGCGCACTCGGCGTGGGCGTCGGAGGAGAACCCGAACGCGACGAAGAAGCCGCGCTGGCGCTCCTCGCGCTGCATGGCGGCCTCGAAGGCGTCGATGTCTGGCCCGCGCGTACTGTGGCTGGCGGTGAAGCCAAATCCACTCGCGTCACGATTTCGCGGTGTGCGGCCCCAGACCCTTGCCGCGCACCGCGCGTTCGACCGCAGCCTTGACGAACTTGGGCATTGCGCCCTCGTCGGTCCCAGCCCGGGCCTTCGCGGCGTCAAAGTCTGGCACTTCGCTTCCGGTCCAGGTCAAGTCAAGTCTGCGGATGTCGGCGGTTGCGACGTGCTTGTAGTTCAGAGGGTTTGCCCAATAGCAGGCGGCGCAGACTTTGGGCTCTTTGGTGACAAGTCCGTTTGGGCAATGCTCGCAGGACCATGACTTGGCGCGGGTACAGGAGCCGCACACGAGCATGTAATCTTTCACGATGTGCGTCGTGTCGACCCCTTCACGCGCCACCAAGTACGGAATGCGGTGATCGATCTGAAGATAACGCGGCTCGAATGTGGTGTTGCAGAGGGCGCAGCGGCTCCCGTGCGCGGAAAGGAGCGCCTGTTTGAAGGCCTTGGCGAAGTTGACGCGGCCCCCGATCCGACCGGCGGTGATGTTGTTAAGATCGCCGAACCGGTACTCCGCCATGCGCTTGCCGTCGGCCTTGCGGACAAACGCTCTGACAAGCGGAATGCCCTGATCCGCGACATCCTTGATCGCGCGGGGCGGGTGGTCGTAGCCGTACTGTTCCTTGAGGTCGTCGGTCGTGATCGAGCCGTGCTTGAGGATGTGTTCGACGACGATGCGGGCGCGCTTGCCGGTGACAGAGCCGAGCGCCGCGCGTCCGGCCTTCGACAACTTGGCCGGAATCAGACGGACTCCGCGAAGAGGGAGCCGGCTTGGGCGCGGCCGCGCGGGCCGTGTAGGAGGTGCCGTTCATCGACTGTAATTTCGGGTGAGAGGTAGAGCGATTCGAAGGTGCTATCGTCGCGTCCGAGCAGGGTTGCCTGCGTCGAACGTCCCGCGGGGATCTCGACGTGCATGAGGCCAAGCGAGGCCGGGAGCGGACGGCCGAATCGCTTCGTGCCCGTCCGCCCGTCATAGCTGACGATGAAAGCGATGGACCTTCGGCGCAGCGCTTCCAGCGCGGCTACGAACTCCGCGAAGGCGATGCCGTGCCGATAACGGTGATTGTGGGTGTCCACGACCCCTTGGTATGGCGGATCCATGTAGACGAGGTCGCCGGACTTGGCGGATTCGAGAACCTCGCGGTAGTCCAGCGACGATAGCGCGGACTTACCTTTGAGCAGCCCCGAGGCGCCCGTGATGTGCTTTCGCATCGTGTCGGGGACTGCCCCCAAGCGTCGATTGTCCGGGCTGTTATTGAACTCGCCACGAGAGTTGTAGCGGATCGCAGCCTTGACGCAGCGGGCGAGAAGATACAGGAAGTCCTCGGGGCGGTGGTGCTTGTTGAAGCGATCCCGCACCCGGTCGTAGTGCGCGCGCTCATCGCCAAGCTGCGCTTTCCATATCTTCTTATACTTATCGCTGATCTCGTCCGGGCTTCGGACGATTTGGGTCCAGAGGTCGATGAGCGGTCGGTGAAGATCGTTGATCGTCCAGCGCTTGACGCGCTTCATGTGGCCCGCGGCGAGCGAGACGGCCGCGGAACCCGCGAATGGCTCCACGAGTCGGTGGGTTCCGGCGGGAAACAGGCTCACGATATAGTGCGCGAGTTGCCGCTTGCTTCCTTGATAGGGGATCGGGTGCGGTACACCGGCGAGCGGCCTGGGCACCGCGGCGGACACAAGTGGCGCATAGGAATCCACCTGGGCGCTCTCGCCCGGAGCGTCCTTCCCGCCGATCCGTGTTCCCACGCGGTCGATCATGGCCCGTCCCCGCTTCGCTTCCTGGCCATAGTAGGACTCACCCGGTGTCACACTCACAGAGGGGCGCCGCGCGATCGGGCTACACCCGGAATGGGAGCTCGCTGGCTGCGTATACTCCCCGGTCCAAGACTCGTTCTTTGACATCCTGGGGCCGAATGGTTTCGACCGGGCGAGGTAGGGTTGTCGTGGCGCGTCGAGGGGCGTGTTGGCCGCGTTAAAAGCACGCAACAACAATAACTGCCAACAACCGCGGTTATGCTCTCGCGGCCTGATTAGGCCGTGACGTCTGGCGCACGATGTCTGATGGTGCGTCGGCGAATGACATCAGGCTGGTTCCGGCGGGGTGCACCCTGCCGCCGGGGCGAGGAGGTCACCGGGTGCTGGGCCTGACGGAAGCGTGCTGATGCGCGTCCCAGGGCCGAGATTAAACCATCAGCTACACGCGTAGAGGCGGCAGTCTGATCGTCCGGCACGGGGGTTCGAATCCCCCCGGCTCCATTTTTGTTCAGTGTCTGGCTGCGAGGCAGATCGGACGCACACCGCCGCGCCTCGGGCGTTGTTCCCCAAGGCATAATCCCCCATCTTCACACCCTTGCCCCGGCGAATCTTCGTGAAAAACCCATGGACAAATCGGGGGGGGGGGGCGTATCTTGGATTCTAGGTGAGTGCTGATCCCTCGGTGGGATGCGGCCAGTCCAGCACACGGGCGGAAGCCCGAGGAGAGAGACATGTCTGTGAAGCAGTTCGTCAGCGTGGCGGCGTTCGCGGCCGTCACCGTGGGGGGGCTTGCGGCGTCGCCCGCGATGGCCGTCGTCATCCCCACCGTGCCCATCGGCAACGTTGGCAACGCGCCGGACCCATTCACGGGCGGCCTCTACGGCTCGGTGGCGTAC
>CAZHKB010000341.1:0-3297 GCA_964533405.1 uncultured Phycisphaeraceae bacterium
CCGCCGCGACGCCGATGCCGGTCAGTCCGCCCGCGCGATCGAGGCGGCGCTGTGCATCTCGGCCGGTCTGCCGGAGGCGCAGGTCGGCAAGTTGTACGACGAGCGCACCATGAACGCCGCGCTCGCCCGCGACCTGCGGGGTGCCGGACTTCACACAATCCTGTACGAGACCATCCGCGCCGGCGGGGAGCATGTGCGCCCTGGGCGCGTGGATAACGACACCATCAAGTCCGCCTTCTCGGCCGAGCGCCGGCTCATCCAGGCATCCGGCAGCGGCGGGAGCAGCTTCAGCACGATCACCTTGTCGGGCATCCTCTCCAACGTCGCCAACAAGACCATGCTCGCGGCGTACACCGCCGTGGAGAGCGTGGTTGCCATGTTCTGCGCCGAGACGGATGTGAACGACTTCAAGGAGGTCACCCGCTACCGCCTCACCGGCAACGGCGTCTTCGAGAAGGTCGGCCCCGACGGCGAGCTCAAGCACGCGGGGCTCTCCGAGCAGGCGTACACGAACAAGGTCGAGACGTTCGGTCGCATGATCGCTCTGACGCGGCAGATGATGATCAACGACGATCTCGGGGCGTTCCTCCAGATCCCGCGCATCATCGGCCGCATGTCCGCGCTCAAACGCGAGGAGGCGGTGTTCGAGCTGCTTCTGTCGAACCCCGCGACCTTCTTCAGCGCCGGCAACAAGAACTTCATCTCGGGCGCGACCACCAACCTCGGCATCGACGCACTCACGCAGGGCGAGCAGATCTTCCTGGACCAGACAGACACGGACGGCAAGCCCATCCTGCTGTCGCCCGCCGTCTTGCTGGTGCCGTCGGCCCTCAAGGTCACGGCCCAGGTGCTGATGACCGAGACGCGGCTCAACGAGACCACGACGACCGACAAGGGCAAGCCCGCCGCCAACCCGCACGCGGGCAAGTGGAAGCCCGTCGCCACGCCCTACCTCAACTCGCAGGGCTTCACCGGGTCCAGCGCCAAGGCGTGGTATCTCTTCGCCAACCCGGCGGACGTGGCGGCGATCGAGATCGCGTACCTGCGCGGCAAGCGCACCCCGACCATCGAGAGCGGGGACACCGACTTCAACACGCTCGGCATGCAGTGGCGCGGCTACTTCGACTTCGGCGTCGCCATGCAGGACTTCCGGGCGGCGATCAAGAGCAAAGGCGAGGTTTGATGGGCGATTCAGTTCCGATCGGCGGCGATGGCGAGGTCGAGCCGGGCGGTTCTTCAGGAGATTCAAGTATGCCAGCGAAGTTCATTCAGGAAGGTGCGGCACTCGATTACACCCCGGTCGCGGACACGCCCGCGGGGACGGTCGTGGTGCAAAGCGAGATGGTCGGCGTCACCCGCGTGGACCTCAAGGCGGGCCAACTCGGCTCGCTGGCGGTCACCGGCGTCTTCGAGTTCCCGAAGGCACTGGGGGCGAGCAGCGCCATCCCCATTGGCACCCTGACGTACTGGGACGCGACGAACCAGGTCGCCACGAAGAACGCGGCGGCGGGAGTGAACAAGCTCATCGGCAAGTCGGTCAAGACCACGGTGGATGCGGACGCCATTGTCCGCGTCCGCCTCCAGCAGTAAGGGGGCAACCGTGGGCGATCTGCTCGAACAAGGCGCGGCCTTCCTTGAGGACCAGCGGCACCGGCACATGAGCCGCGCGGTGGTCTATCAGCGTGGCACGGACTCCAAGGAAGTTCAAGCAACCATCGGCAAGACCGAGTTCGAGCAGGCGGATGACTCGGGACTGATCCATCGAACAGAGTCTCGGGATTTCCTGATTCGAGCGGCGGACCTCGAGTTCGGGTCCGGCCCCGTCCTCCCGCGGGCCGGGGATCAGGTTCGTGAGACGGTGGACGGCGTGGGGGGGACCGTGTTCGTGTACGAGGTCAACGCGCCGGGCGGGCAGCCTCCCTTCCGGTTCAGCGATCCCTATCGCAAATCCCTTCGGATTCACACCAAGCACATCGACACGGAAACCTGATGGCATCGACGAGCTCACATCCCGGTGCGATGAACAACCCCGCTCGATCGGCGAAGGGTGGAGGTGTTGATTGAGCACCATCGTCGCCATCGCGGACGCGGTCGTGGGCCACATCAACGCCGGCACCTTCAGCCAGCCCGTCAGCGCCGTGCGGATGTTCCAGCCCGCGTTCTCGCTGGAGGACCTGAAAGACCTGCGAGTCTCCGTGGTCCCCCGCACGATCGGCATCTCGGCGGCGAGTCGCGACAGCAGCGCGTTCGAGTGCGTCGTGGATGTCGGCGTGCAGAAGAAACTGCCTGCCGAGAACGAGCAGGCCGGGATCGACGCGCTACTCGATCTGGTCGAGGAGCTCACGGACCACCTGCGGCTGAAGCGCCTGCCCGATGCTCCCGACGCCGCGTGGGTCAGTATCGCGCATGAGCCGGTGGTGTCGGGCGACTCGCTGGAGCAGCACCGGGTGTTCACGAGCGTCCTGAGCACCACCTATCGGGTGCGGAGGTGAATGTGCGGAACGTGGTCATCGCCAGGATCGATCTCGACAGCGCCGACAAGCCGCTTTCAACGGTGAAGTTCGTGGCCACGTTCACGCTCACCGCGTCGCACGCGAACACGCAGGACGGGACGCTCTCGGACGGGAAGGGAAACGACGTGCTGCTGCCCCCGGGCGTGCAATACCGGTTCGAGCGGGTCAACCTCGCGGACCTGTTGGTGCGGAGCAAGGCGGGCGAGGCAGTATTCGTAGTCGGCCACAGCGCCGCGTGATCAAGGAGTTTAACGATGGCCATCAAACTCGGCATGGAAGCCAAGCTGCTCTACAAGGTCGGCGGGCAGGGCGGAGGCGGGGCGTGGACGGCGCTGGGCAACACGCGCGATGTGACCCTCAACCTGGAGGCGGGCGAGGCGGACGTGACGACCCGCGCGAACGCAGGCTGGCGAGCCACCGTCGCCACGCTCAAGGAAGCGAGCGTCGAGTTCGAGATGGTCTGGGACACGGCCGACGTGGGGTTCACCGCGATCAAGAACGCCTTCTTCGGCAACGACCCCATCGGCTTCCAGATTCTCGATGCGACCGCCGGGCAGGGCCTTCAGGCGGACTTCTCGATCACCAACTTCTCTCGCAGCGAGGCGCTGGAGGAGGCCATCACGGTCTCCATCACAGCGAAGGTCACATACTCGGTCACGGCTCCATCATGGATCGGTGGCTAAGCGGAGGCACGGATGCGGTCATTCAAGGACAACGCGGGCAGGCAGTGGTCGGTCGAGATCAACGTCGCCACGCTCAAGCGCGTCCGCGGGCTCACCGGCAC
>CAZHKB010000342.1:0-3291 GCA_964533405.1 uncultured Phycisphaeraceae bacterium
CGCGGCGGCCTTGTCGAGTCCGGAGATGACCCCGCCGAGGCGTGGCTTGTCGGGGTATCCCGGGCTGGCGAGCACGACCGTGCAGGCGGTGCGCGGGTTCCAGCGGGCCTCGCACTTGTCGAGTGTGCCGCCCGCCGCGGCCAGCAGGATTTCCAGCAGGTCGCTCTGGAGCCGCGACATGATCGGCTGCGTCTCCGGGTCGCCGAAGCGTGCGTTGAACTCGAGGACCTTGGGTCCAGCGGGCGTGACCATGATCCCGGCGTACAGCACGCCGCGATAGTCGATGCCCTCGCGGCGGAGGGCGTCGAGCGTGGGGACCATGATGTCTCGCTCGACCTTCTCCATGAACGCATCGTCGATGCGGGTGGTCGGGCAGAACGCGCCCATGCCGCCGGTGTTGGGGCCGGTGTCTGCGTCGCCCAGTCGCTTGTGGTCCTGGCAGGGCGGGAGCATCATGAGGGTCTGGCCGTCGGTGATGGCGAGCACCGAGACCTCGAAGCCCTGGAGGCGCTCTTCGATGACGACCTTGGCGCCGGCCGCGCCGAACTCGCGCTTGCGGAGCATCCGGTCGAGCGCGCTGGCCGCTTCCTCAAGAGTCGCGGGGACCACCACGCCCTTGCCCTTGGCCAGCCCCGACGCCTTGATCACGGGCAGGTCGGGCCGAACCTTCATGAACGCGCGGGCCACCGGCACGCACGCGGCGATCACGGCGGCATTGTCGGCCTTCTGGTCCTTGAACGACCCGAAGCCCTTGAGCAGCGTGAGGTCGGCGGCGAACACGCCGGTCGGGGCGGGCGTGCCGGGCGGGCCGCCGCCGGTGGGCGCGGGGCTTTCAAGGCCCGCTTCCGCGCCCAATCTCGCCTTGCCCACCCGCACCATCGCGTCAACCAGCTGGCGTCGCACGGTCGCGTCCCGCAGGCCGCCGAATCGCTCCATCACCTGGCCCACGTCCTCGTCGTCGCTGGCCCGGCTCTCGACGTACTGGCACGCCGCGTCGTAGTCCGACAACGCCCGCCCCTCGCCGGTCGGGATGGACGCCGATCGGAGCAACTGCTTGCACCACGACTTGTCGGACTCGAGTTTGGCGCCCGCCATGTCCGGGCCGAACACCAACCTGGTCGGGGTGCGAAGACGATCGGCGTACCCCTCGGCCAAAGGGTCTTCGGGGCCGATCACGACCAGGCCGATCGACTTTTTCTCGCAGAACTGCTCAACGCGGTACAGCTCGCGGGCGTCGACTGGTACGTCCACGGGCTTGCAGAGCGAGGCCAGACCCGGGTTCCCGGGGTGGCTCGTCCACAGGTCGCCGATGCCGGCTGACCTGGCGAGTCCCATCGCCAGCGCGTGCTCGCGCCCCCCGCCGCCGATGAGAAGAACGTTCGTCCGTGAAGCCATGCGCGAGTGTAGGAGACGGGGGCGCGTGCGTGAGCACGCGAGGGATGGAAGCCAAGCGCCCGGATCCCCCGCCTCAGCCCCACCGGCTAAGCACGCAGTCGGCCACCGCCCGGATACCCGACGTATCGGGCCTCGCGCGCGATCGACGCAACCTGGTACTCCCCGCACGCACCTGGCAACACTTCACGCCCATCGCGCGTCGGGCGAGACTTCGCCCCCAAGGCGGCACGCGGTGGCCGACCGCTCGCGCGGCCGATTCCGTTGAGCCCCGGCCTTGGCGTGCTCACGCCTGCGGGTCGGACCACTACCCTCTGCCCGTGCCGGAGCACACGGACATCGCGATCGTGGGGATGGGTGCGGCGGGCCTGATGGCCGCCATCTGGGCGGGGCGGACGGCCCAGGTCCGCGGGCGGCGCGTGCGGATCGTTGGGCTGGATGGGGCCGCGCGGCTCGGGGCCAAGATTCTGGTCGCCGGCGGCGGACGCTGCAACGTGACGCACGACGAGGTGAGCCAGCGCGACTACGCCGGCTCGAGCCGCAACGCGATCAAGAAGGTGCTGCGATCGTTCGATGTGCCGCGAACGGTCGAGTTCTTCCGCGAGATCGGCGTGGACTTGAAGCGGGAGGACACCGGGAAACTGTTTCCCGTCACCGACAACGCGCACACGGTGCTGGACGCGCTTCTGCGGGGAGTGGAGGAGGCTGGGGTAGAGGTTCGCCATCCCGCTCGCGTGACCGCTGTCGAGCGACTCGGACGGCATGTCGCCGTGCCCCCGGATGCTCCGGTTGGTTCACCTGCGCCCGCTCCAAACTCGGCCCCGAGCGACCCTGCCCGCTTCCGCCTCACAGGGGCGTGGGGCACGCTCGACGCGACGCGCGTGATCCTCGCCGCCGGCGGCATGGCGTTGCCCCGCACGGGGTCCGACGGCGCGGGCTATGGACTGGCACGCCACCTGGGCCACAGCATCTCGCAGGCCGTGTTCCCAGCCCTGGTGCCGCTCAGGCTTGAGGCTGGACACTTCCTGACCGGACTTTCGGGCGTGGCCGCCGTTGCCACGGTGCAGGTCCGTGCGTCAACTGGGAAGCGACTGGAGTCGTTCACCAACCCGGTCCTGTGTACGCACTTCGGGCTGTCGGGTCCGGCGATCCTGGACGTCTCACGATACTTCACCGCCACCCGTCTTGGCGACCCCGGCGCGCAGCTGGTTCTCAACTGGCTTCCCGGTTCCACGCCCGAACGGCTCGAGATTGATCTCATGAATGTCGGCGGCCAGCGAGTCACCCGCCTCATCGCGACGCTCGCGGATGTGCTCGCGACCGACCCCGATCGACCCCCGGAGTTGCCCAAGGTCACCACCCCCGCCCTGCCCGCGCGTCTGATCGACGCGCTGTGCGCCCACGCCCGGGTTGCGCCCGAGACGCTAGTCTGCTCGCTCACCCGCGAGCAGCGCCGCGCGCTCATCGCCGCCTTCACGCAGCTGCCCGTCCCCATCATCGCCGACCGCGGCTACACGTTTGCCGAGGCCACCGCCGGTGGCGTTCCGCTCTCGGAACTGCACCTGGACACTATGCAGTCCCGCGCCTGCGCCGGCCTGCACCTGTGCGGAGAGATCTGCGATGTCGACGGACGCGTCGGAGGGTTCAACTTCCAGTGGGCGTGGGCCAGCGGGTACCTCGCCGGATGCGCGGCGGGCGGATGAACCCTGGGGGTGCCACGACTCTCGCGGCCTTTGGCGACAGTCCTGCCGAGTCGACGGCGACGGACTTGATCGGCGGGCGGTCTATGGGGAGTAAGCACGACGGTGCTTGGGGCAGCGCGGTCGTGGCACACGGGCGAACCACCCTAGCAGGCCGTTGAAAAACTCTCCCGCATTCGTTGATTTCCAAAAAACCGTG
>CAZHKB010000343.1:0-3268 GCA_964533405.1 uncultured Phycisphaeraceae bacterium
ATCAATGAGCCGTTCTATGCGAAGCTGACGCTGGACATCGGGATCGCGATCGTGACGCTGGGGTTTGGCGAGATCGTGCGTGTGCTGTTCCAGGCGTCGCGCGAGCAGATCAAGCCGACCGGGCGGATCGAGCAGATGCACGCGGTGGGCGAGGTCGTGCTCGATCCGGCGACGAACCGGCCCAGCGCGGTGGTGGAGGCGGTGACGGGGATGCGATTTGAGTTCGGGGCGGGCGACCGGATCGTGACGGACGCGGCGTCGGGCGGGCAGACGTACGTGGATGTGATCCCGGGGCTGGAGTACATCAACGGCGCCGCGCCCTGGGACCTGGCGACGCGGCTGGGCAAGGCGACGGGGTTCAACACGGTGCCGATGTACACGTCGCTGTTCTGGACGTACCTGGCGGTGGCGCTCACGCTGTTCGTGGCGATGCGGCTGAAGAACTCGAGCTCCGGGCGGGCGTTTCTGTCGATCCGCGAGGATGAGGTGGCGGCCGAGGCGATGGGGATCAATACCACGAGGTACAAGGTGCGTGCGTTCGTGCTGGCGTCGTTCTTCGCGGGGATGGCCGGCGCGTTGTTCGCCCATCAGAACGGGTCGATCAACGCGGCGGACATGGGGTTCATCAAGTCGTTTGATGTGATCATCATGATCGTGCTGGGGGGATTGGGGTCGATCTCGGGGGCGGTGCTGGCGGCGGTGTTGCTGACGATTCTGCCCGAGCTGCTGAGGGACCCGCCGACGGTGCTGTCGGTGCCGGGGGTGGTGGGGATGGTGGTGGCGGTGGGGCTGGCGGCGGTGTTCGCGGCCCGCAAGGGCAAGGCGATCGGGATCACGGTGGGGGCGTTCGCGGCGTGGGAGATTGCGCGGCGGCTGGCGGACTGGCAGGGGATCAACCTGGCGGATTACCGGATGCTGGCGTTCGCGCTGCTCCTGATTTTGATGATGATCCTGAGGCCCAAGGGGCTGATGGGGATCCATGAGATTTGGGAGACGGGGCCGGCGCGGCGGCTGTGGGCGATGACGCGGCGGCTGTGGGCGATGACGCCGTTTGGGAAGATCAAGGCGGCGGGTGCTGGTGGGGTGAAGGCGAGCGGCGGCGGGGGTGGGGCATGAGCGTGCTGCTGAGCGTGGAGAAGATTTCCATCGCGTTCGGCGGGCTGAAGGCCGTCACGGAGTTTTCGCTCGCGCTGGAGAAGGGGCGGCTGCAGGGGTTGATCGGGCCGAACGGGGCGGGCAAGACGACGTGCTTCAACCTGCTGACGGGGGTGTATCAGCCGACGGAGGGGCGGATTCGGCTGGATGGAAAGGACATCACGGGGTTGAAGCCGTTCCAGATCGCGGCCGCGGGATTGGCGCGGACATTCCAGAACATTCGGTTGTTCTCCGATCTGTCGGTGCTGGACAACGTTCGGATCGCGTGCCACCTGCGGGCCAAGCACACGATGCTGGGCAGCGTGCTGCGGTCGGCGTACAGCGTGGGCGAGGAGCGGGCGATCAGGAAGCGGGCGATGGAGCTGCTGGCGATCTTTGAGCTTGCGGACAGGTTCGAGGAGCAGGCGAGGAACCTGCCGTACGGGGACCAGCGGCGGCTGGAGATCGCGCGGGCGATGGCGACGGACCCGAAGGTGCTGCTGCTGGACGAGCCGGCGGCGGGGATGAACTCGAGCGAGAAGGTGGAGTTGCGGGGCCTGATCCGCAAGGTGCTCAAGGAGTTCGGGCTGACGATTCTCCTGATCGAGCACGACATGGGGCTGGTGATGGACATCTGCGAGCACATCACGGTCCTGGATCATGGGGTGACGATCGCGGCCGGTGGGCCGGCGGCGATCCAGACCGATCCGAAGGTGGTGGAGGCGTATCTTGGTGAGCCGGCGAAGGCGGAGGATGTGACGCCGCGGCCCGAGCCGCCGGTGGGGGCGGGGCGGTGATGTTTGAAGGGGAACGTTTACGACCGAGACACAGAGGCACAGCGGGAGGCAGGGGAGCGGGCGCGAGTGAGGGGCTTGAACGGAGCAGACGTGGACGAGGTGGTGGGGTGCCAGGACGATGGGCACCGAGTCAAGTCGCAAGGCCGGCTTGACTCCGTGGCACGATTTCCGGTTCTCTCTGTGTGTCTGTGCCTGTGTGGTGAGTACTTTTTCTGGGGTCCGGAGATGCGCCGATGATGCTTGAGATCAAGGGACTGGGCGTGTCGTATGGGGCGATCAAGGCGCTGCACGATGTCACGCTGGGCGTGGAGCAGGGTGAGATCGTCACGTTGATCGGGTGCAACGGGGCCGGGAAGTCGACGACGCTGCGGGCGGTGTCGGGGCTGGTGAAGCCTGGGCGAGGCGAGATTCGGTTCGAGGGAAAGTCGATCGGCGGGATGGCGGCCCACCGGATCGTGGGGCTGGGCGTGTCGCAGGCACCCGAGGGGCGTGGCATCTTCGCGAACATGAGCGTGGCGGAGAATCTGGGGCTTGGGGCGTTTCAGCGGAAGGACAAGCCAGCGATCGCGGCGGACCTGGAGAAGGCGCTGGGGTTGTTTCCGAGGTTGAAAGAGCGGTATCAGCAGAGCGCGGGAACGCTGTCTGGCGGCGAGCAGCAGATGCTGGCGATTGGAAGGGCGATCATGGCCAGGCCGCGGCTGCTGCTGCTTGATGAGCCGTCGCTGGGGCTGGCGCCGCAGATCGTGCGTGTGATCTTCAAGATCATCAGGGAGATCAACGCGAGCGGGACGACGATTCTGCTGGTGGAGCAGAACGCGCACATGGCCCTGGAGGTGGCGCAGCGGGCATATGTGCTGGAGGTGGGCTCGATCGCGGTGAGCGGGGATGCGAAGGAGCTGGCGAGGTCGGATGAGGTGAGGAAGAGGTATCTGGGGGTGGGGTGAGGTGCGTGCCACCGAGTCGTGTCGCAAAGCCAGCGTGACCCGGTGGCCCGGGAGTTGGTCACGCGGCTTCGGCCGCGCCGGGTTTGCGGAAGCGTTCGGACCAGCGGGCGGGGCGGACGTTGGAGGGGGTGGTGGGGGCTTCCTTCCAGTCCTCGGCCGCGCTGAGTTTGAGTTCGCTGGGCATGGTTTTGCGGTAGCCGAGCAGGCGGAGGACCTCGAGGACGTCGGTCCATGCGGGGAAGATGCGTGCGTTGGCGCGTTTGAACTCTTCGATGGCCATGAGGAAGAGGAACTGCTCGCGGTTGAGCTGACCTTCTTCGGCGGAGCGGAGGAAGTCGGACCGGCGCCGACCGGGGCCGCGGCGGCGTTCGAGGCCGGTGACAGGCTCGGGGG
>CAZHKB010000344.1:0-3266 GCA_964533405.1 uncultured Phycisphaeraceae bacterium
CCCCCCGATCCTCCATGAGCCGCGCCGCCCGGGCCGCGATCGCCCCCGCCTCCGCCATGAGCAGCTCGGCTACAAACCCGGATTGGAAGCCGTTCGCTGTCATGTTCCCCCGCACGCCTCGATTCGCCGCCGCCCGCCCTGGGATTCATCTCAACCCGACTCTCGGCTCCCAGTGCTCCGCCGGCAGCTGGATGCTATCCGCCCGCAGCCCCTCGGTTTTCGGATGCGCCCGCACGCCCGGAAACCCCCGCCAAGGCCCGAGAACCCGCCCCGCGCCCGTCCGTGCATGTCTCATAAGTTGTTTCTGGGGGAAAACTTGCTTGCAAGGGTTCCTGCGCCACACTTCTCTCGTAAGTTTAGTTGACGCCCGTGGTTCCGCACCGGGGGGTCCGACAGGGCCACAAAGGGAGAGAAGCCGTGAAGATGCGCGCTCTGGTGGGTGGTATGGCCGCGCTCGCGATGACCGCGGGCCTGGCTCAGGGACAGACATACGCGTTCACCGTTGAAGGCGTGAACCAGGGGCTGCAGAACAGCGGCGGGCCCGTCGCCCCCAGCCGCAGCAACCCGCTCGCGGCGCTCGGAGCCCCACAGGGCCTGGGAACCGGAAACTTCTTCAGCCTCGGCTTCGGGGGCGACCTTACGCTGGGCTTCGGTGGCGCCTTCGGCACCTCCGTCACCATCTGGGAGGTCACCCAGGGCAACATCGCGCTCTACCCCGAGGACGCCCAGGTCTACGTCGGATGGGGCGCGTCCGCCGCCTCCGCGACCTATCAGCTGGTCGGCGCCGTCAATAATCTCGAGTCGCCCAAGACCTTCGACCTCACCGCCACGAATCTGATCACCGGGCGCACCACCTACGACTTCGTCAAAGTCCTCGACACCAGCAACCCCCTCCTGGTCCCCAGCAACGCCGACGGCTTCGACGTTGACGCCGTCGCCGTCGGCCCGATTCCCGCTCCTGGCACCGTCGCACTCCTGGCCGCCGCCGGCCTGATCGGCGCCCGACGCCGCCGCGCCTGATCCCCGTTCAACTTACTCTCCCCGCGCCCGCCCTCACACGCCCCGCGTCTACACTCGCGCATGTCGCCCAACCCAAGGCCCGACCTCCGCATCGGTCACGGCTACGACCTGCACCGCCTCGAACCCTTCCCCCCGCTCGGCGCGGGCAGACCCCTCACCCTCGGCGGCGTCCGCTTCGAGGTCCCCCTGCTCGCTGGCGTCCCGGTCGGCCCCGCCGGGCATTCCGACGCCGACGCGCTGCTGCACGCCATCACCGACGCCATCCTGGGCGCGCTCGCCCTGCCCGACATCGGCCAGATGTTCCCCGACAACGATCCGCGCCATGAGTCGCAGGACTCCAGCGCCTTCCTGCTCGCCGCCGCACGCCGCGCCAAGGACGCCGGGTACACCATCGCCAACCTGGACGCGACCATCATCCTGGAGCGTCCAAAGATCGGCCCGCGCAAGGATGAGGTCCGCGCGTCGATCGCCCGTATCCTGTCGCGGGAACTGCCCGTCGACGTCTCGCGCGTGAACGTCAAGGGCAAGACCCACGAGAAGGTGGACGCGGTGGGCGAGGGACGCGCGATCGAGGTTCACGCGGTGGTGTTGCTCGTGCGGGAGTAGGCGCCGAGGCGGGCCCGGCGGCGGCCCGGGACTTCTACCATCGGGCATGGCGTCAACACTTCATCTCTACGACACGCTCCAGCGCAAACTCGTTGCCTTCGTCCCGCGCGACCCGGCCCGCATCACCTTCTACACCTGCGGCCCCACCGTCTACGACGACGCGCACATCGGCAACTTTCGATCGTTCCTGGCCGCAGATGTGCTCCGCCGATTCCTCGAATCGCCGCTGTGCAGACTGGCCAATCACGGGGCGGGTCGCTCAAAGACTCCGGCTGCGCCGGAGCACGGCTTGCAAAGCCGTGCCACCCCTGAACCCGGCTCGGACAGCCGGGCTACCAATCGCACCGTCATCCACGTCATGAACATCACCGATGTCGGCCACATGACCGACGACGCCGCCGCCGACGGCGCCGGCGAGGACAAGATGGCCGCGGCCGCCCGCCGCCTGCTTGACGCAAAGAAGTCTGGCAAGCTCCCCCCCGGCGCCGCCGACATCGACCCCACCGACCAGCTCGCCATCGCCCGCTTCTACGAGGCCCGCTTCAAGGAAGACGCCATCGCCCTTGGCCTCAAGGTCGCCATCGACGCCGGCGCCGCCCGCGGCGGCGACCCCACCCTCATGCCCCGCGCCACCGACGCCGTCCCCGGCATGATCGCCGTCATCAAACGCCTCATCGCCCAGCACAACCACAAGGGCCAGCCCTACGCGTACGCCGTCGGCCCCGCGGGCACGCAGACCGTCTACTTCTGCGTCCAGTCCTTTCCGCCGTACGGCTCGCTCTCGGGCAACACGCTCGACGCCCTCCGCTCGGGCGAGGGCGGGCGCATCCAGGAATCGCACCAGGCCGAGAAGAAACACCCCGCCGACTTCCTGCTCTGGAAGTCCGACCCCACCCATGCCATGCGCTGGAAGAGCCCTTGGGGCGAGGGCTATCCCGGCTGGCACATCGAGTGCTCGGCCATGTCCGCCGCCCGCCTCTGCTCGCCCCACGCGCTCACCGGCGAAGGAGAACGGACGCTCAGCCCTGACCAGCTCGCCGCCTTCATCGTGGACGACGCCCAGCCCATCATCGACCTGCATTCGGGCGGCGAGGACAACATCTTCCCCCACCACGAGTGCGAGATCGCCCAGTCCTGCTGCGCCTTCAACGCCACGCCCGGCGCGGGCGACCTTGCCCGCGGCCTCTACGCCGCCCACTGGTTCCACCCCCGCTTCCTCATGGTCGAGGGAGCCAAGATGAGCAAGAGCAAGGGCAACTTCCACACGCCGCGCGACCTGATCGCCAAAGGCCACGAACCCGCGGCCATTCGCCTCGAACTCATCAAGACCCACTATCGGAGCAACGCGAACTTCACGGAGCAGGGGCTCAAGGATTCGGCAAGGATGGTCGAGCGCTGGAGGCGCGTCACGGACGCCCCGCACCACGACGATCCCGATGGCGACGAAGTCTCCAGCAGCGAAGCGCGCCGCGTGGTCCGACGTTCCGTCGCAGAGGAACTCCACAACGATCTCAACATCGCGGGCGCGCTCGGCGCGCTCAACGGATGGCTCGGCGCGATCACAGGCGCGCCGACCAGCCATGATGCCGCGCTTCTGCGCGACTTTGACTCCATCCTCGGCGTCCTCTCCCTCCCCCGCC
>CAZHKB010000345.1:0-3240 GCA_964533405.1 uncultured Phycisphaeraceae bacterium
TCGCCGGCGTCTACTCACCCACGCACGACCTGACCGTCTCCGACGCCGGCGCGACCATCCCCGCGGGCGGCGGCGCCAGCACGCACCGCCACACCTACACCGTGAACAACGCCGCCCGAGCCGGCGGCGCGTTCCAACTGGCCGTTCTCCACCAGCCCGACGCGGCCGCCGCCGAGGGCGGGCTCTCGGCCACCTTCCTCACCTACCCCGACCCCCGCGTCACCGACGGCACCACCACCGGCGGCTACTTCCTCATGCTCGGCGGCATCCCCCAGCCCGAGGCCGACGCTCCCCGCTTGGGCAAGGAGATCACCCTGGTCATCGACCGCTCCGGCTCGATGCGCGGCGAGAAGATGGAGCAGGCCCGGGCCGCCGCCATGCAGATCGTCGGCGCCATGGGCCCGCACGACCTGTTCAATGTCATCGACTACTCCGACACCGTCGCCTCCTTCGCCGACCAGCCCGTTCCCGCGACCGCCCAGAACATCAAGCGTGGCGTCGCGTACATCGCCGCCATCGCCCCCATCGGCGGCACCAACATCCACGACGCCCTGGTCGAGGCTCTCCGCCAGCCCGAGAGCAAGGGCACCCTGGGCATGGTCCTCTTCATGACCGACGGCCTCCCCACGATCGGCCAGACCACCGAGCAGGCGATCCGTCAGGCGGCCAAGGCCGGGAATCAGCACGATCGGCGCATCTTCACGTTCGGCGTGGGGTACGACGTGAACACGCCGTTGCTCCGGGCCGTCGCCACCGACAGCCGCGCGAGCTCGACGTTCGTGCAGCCGGGCGAGGATGTCGAGGTGAAGGTCGGCCAGGTCTACCGCCGCCTCCAGGGGCCGGTGTTCACCGCCCCGCAGATCGAGCTGGCGACGCCGGCAGGCGGGCGCGGCTCGTTCCGCATCATCGACGTGCTGCCGACCGCGCTGCCCGACGTGTTCGGGGGCGAGCAACTCGTGGTCCTGGGCAAGTACATCGGCGACGCCCCGATGACCATGCGGATCAGCGGCAACTACCTGGGTCGCCATCGGACGTTTACCGCGGTGCTCGATCCGGCCAAGGCCACGACCCGCAACGCCTTCGTGCCGCGCCTGTGGGCCACACGCCGCATCGGCTCGCTGCTCGAGTCCATCCGCGAGCAGCCCGGCAGCGAGGGCTCGGCCGAACTCGTGGGCGAGATCGTCCGCCTCTCGACCGAGTACGGCATCCTCACCGAATACACCGCGTTCCTCGCGGCCAACCCTGACGACATGCCCCCGATGACGCCCGGTGAACCGATGCCCGTCACCCAAGCCCCCGCCGCGTGGCGCGATGGCGACGCCCAGATGCGCCTGTCGATGGACTCGCTCGAGGACCGCAACCGCGAACGCGCCGGTCGGGGCTCCATGAATCAGGAGATCAACCTCACCAACATGGCCCACGCGGAGTCCGCCGCCGCCGGCGCCAACGTCTACTTCACCCAGAGCATGGCGCGCCGAGAGATCACCACCGTCCAGCAGGTCAACGAGCGCGCCTACTTCCAGCAGGGCCGCCGCTGGGTCGACAGCGCCATGCTCGCCCAGGCCACCGAGGCCCCGCAGCAGACCGTCACCTTCGACACCCCCGCCTACTCCACGCTCCTGGACGAACTCATCGCAGACAACCGCCAGGCCGTCCTCGCAAACCGCGGCGAGATCTACCTCCTCCATCGCGGCCAGCGCGTCCTGGTCATCAACCCGAGTTGATCCCGCGCCGGCGAACGCGCCGCGCCAGCAAGCGGTTGGACTCCCTCCTCCCGTACGCACCCAAGTCACCCGCACCACTCATACACACTCACACACAGCCATCACACGAAGGAGTCCCCCATGTCCCCCCGCCTCACCCGCACCGCCCTCACGCTCGCCCTGCTCGCCGGCCTGGCCGCCTCGGCCTCCGCCGACCTGCCCATCGGCTGGTGCGGCACCGGGCTGCCCGAGCAGCCTGTCCCCACGATCGAGCCGGCGCATGTCGCCCAGCCCCAACCCGCCCAGCCCGTCGCCTCCCCCCGCGTCGAGGTCGTCTTTGTCCTGGACACCACCGGCTCCATGGGCGGCCTCATCGACGGCGCCAAGCAGACCATCTGGTCCATCGCCAACGCCATCGCCACCGGCGAGCCCCACCCCGATATCTCCATGGGCCTCATCGGATACCGCGACCGCGGCGACGACTACGTCACCACGCTCACCCCACTCACCGAAGACCTCGACGCCGTCTACTCCACACTCATGGGCTTCAGCGCCGGCGGCGGCGGCGATGGGCCCGAGAGCGTCAACCAGGCCCTGCACGAGGCCATCACCAACATCTCCTGGAGCGACGACCGCCCCACGCTCCGCATGATCTACCTGGTCGGTGATGCCGAGCCCCACATGGACTACGACCAGGACGTGCCCTTCACCGAGTCCGCCCGCCTGGCCGCCGAACGCGGCATCATCATCAACACCATCCAGTGCGGCGCGAGCCCCACCACCGCCGACGTCTGGCAGCAGATCGCACGCGCCGCCGAGGGCGAGTACTTCGCCATCGCCCAGGACGGCGGCGTCGACGTCATCGCCACCCCCTTCGACACCGAACTCTCCGAACTGGGCTCGCAGCTCGGCCAGACCGTGGTCGGCTACGGCGACGCGGCGACGCAGCGCGAGCAGGAAGCACGCCAGGACCGGGCCGCGGGCCTCGACGCCAGCGCCCCGGCCCCCGCCGCCGCCGAGCGGGCCATCTACAACGCCAGCGGCGCGGGCGGCGCAAACCTGCTCGGTCGCCAGGAACTGGTCGACGCCGTCCAGACCGGCCAGGTCAAGCTCGAAGAACTCCCGCCCGAACAGCTCCCCGAGAACATGCGCGACATGAGCATGGACGAGCGCGTCGCGTACGTCGAGCAGCAGGGCGAGCGCCGGGCCGAGATCCAGACCCGAATCAACGAAATCGGCGTCCAGCGCCAAGACTTCCTCGCCCAGGAGCGGGCCCGCTCCGTCGGCGAGGGCGGCTTCGACCAGAAGGTCATCGAGGCCCTCCGCCGCCAGGCCGAACGCTTCGGCATCGCCTACAAGGAATCCAAGCCCATCGGCGGGTGATCCCGCAGCCGTGCGAACCAGCCGGGGGCGCGGGCCCCCGGCTTTGCTTGTCGGACCCGTCTGCGCGAGCAGCCGGGCAACGGTACCTTGCAACAGTCATCGCCAAACAACCGATGGCGTATCCGGACGCCCCCCCGTTCCCCGCCCGATCGCG
>CAZHKB010000346.1:0-3186 GCA_964533405.1 uncultured Phycisphaeraceae bacterium
CCGCCGCACGTTCTGCCGATCAAACTCCACGACCCCGTCTTTGAGCCTGATCACACGCTCGCAACGATCCGCCAGCTCGTCATCATGCGTCACCATGATGATCGTCATCCCCTCGGCGTGCAGCCTCTCGAACAACTGCAGGATCGACTCGCCCGTCGCCGAGTCCAGGTTCCCCGTCGGCTCGTCCGCCATCAGGATCACGGGGCGCGTCACCAGCGCCCGCGCGATCGCCACCCGCTGCTGCTGCCCGCCCGACAACTCGCTTGGCCGATGCCCCATGCGGTTCTCCAGCCCCACCAGCGCCAGAGCCTCCACCGCACGCTTCCGCCGCTCAGTTCGGTTCATCCCCTGATAGAACAACGGCACCTCGACGTTCTCCTCGGTCATCAGCTCCGAGATCAGGTTGAACGCCTGGAACACGAACCCGATCTTGTGCCCGCGGAACACCGACAGCTCCGTGTCGCTCATCTCCCGGATGTTCACACCGTCCAGGAAGTAATCACCGCTCGTCGGCTGGTCCAGGCACCCCAGCACGTTCATCAGCGTCGACTTGCCCGACCCCGACGCCCCCATGATCGCCACATACTCCCCGCGCCGGATCATGATGTCCACACCCGCCAGCGCCTCGACCATGATCGTGCCGTCGGGCTTGTAATAGGTCTTCCGAAGCCCGCGAAGATCGGCCACCGGCGGCTTCTCGCACCCCGCTCCCACGGAACCAACCGGCCCCGCACCCGCCGCCACCAGTGAGGCACCAGATGCCGCACCAGATGCCGCGCCCCGCGCCGCCGCTGACTCCGATTCACTGCTCGTTCGGGTCTTCACGGCTGAGTGTACCGCTCCCCCACGGGCGCGTTGCTCCCCACCGACGATTCCTCGCCCTCCATCACCCGCCTTGCCCAGGCCCGCGCCTCGTCGGCCCGCATCGAATCCCCCAGTTTCTCGCCCCTCCGCTGGATCTCGTACCCAACGTGGCACGCGATGTCGCGGTCATAGTCCCCCAGGTCCCGCACCACCACCTCGCCGTTCTGCGCGTTGCACGACAGCAGCCGTCTCCCGTCCGGGCTGAGGCTCACGCTGTGCGCCGTCCACCCCCCGAACCGGTCCAGCGCAAGCGGCGGCCTGCCCTCGCGCGCATCCCACAGCCGCACCGTCCCCTCCGCCGACGCCACGATCCCGTCCCCCAGCGGGCTGAACCCCACGTCATAGATCAGCCCCGCGTGCCCGGTCAGCTTCCCCCGCATCGTCCAGTCGCTGGTGTTCCAGATCGTCAGCTCCCGGTCCCGCTCGCCCGTCGCCGTGTTTCACACCCGTGCCCGCTCGTCGTTCCCCCCCGACACCAGCAGCCGATCCCCATGCACCAACGCCAGCGACGGCACGTCATCCGTGTTCCCCCGCCAGATCCGCCTCGCCACGCCAAAGTCCGCGTCGTCCCAGATCGCAATCCACCCGCGCCTATTGCTGGTCGCGATCGGAAGCCCGTGCGCCGAGGTCTCGATCTGCCCCACCTGGGCCTCATGCACCACCCGCTCGCCCAGCATCGCCCACGCCCGGATGTCCCCGTCATACCCGCTCCTATACACCACCCGCCCATCCGGAGACATGACGCATCCCCACGCTCAGCCCGCCCCGCCCCGCACCCGCGGCGATCCCCTTCCCCCCGGCACGCGCAGCCCGTGCAGCGTCCACAGCGCCCCAAACGCCGACAGCAGCCGCGGCGGGAGCAGCAGCACCAGCAGCCATCGCGCGATCGGACGCCCGATCAGCATCCCCGCGTACAACCCGATTGCCGCCGTGAAAAGCCCGATCGGCATCAGCGGCGCGCCATAGCGATCCGCCATCAGGTCGCTCGACCAGGCATATCCACCCCACGCTGCGATCGACGAGGGCGTCGCCATCGAGACCCCCCAGGCGCCCATCGCCACCAGCATGATCACCCCCACCAGCACCGCCAGCCCCGTTCGCCTCAGGTGCGGCGTGAGCACCGCACACCCGGCGCCAATCACCAGACAGCTCAGCCCGATCCACCCCGCCGTTCGCGCGCCCATGTAGTCCACACGCGCGCCGGGCGCGATCGCCGCCAGCGCCGCCTCGTAGTCCGGCGTGCCCACAAACTCCGCCCCGACCATCGGCCAGCTCAGCACCGTGTTCGAGTCGAGCCACGCGATCGTCTGCTGACGTTGCGCCGGGTCGGGCAGCTCCTCTGCCTTGGCCTTGGCGAACACCCGGTAGGCTTCGCCCAGCCGCATCGCCCCAGGATGCAGCACATCGATCGCCGTCTGCCGAGACCTCTGGTGTACAAACACGCCCGTGCCGATGATCGCAGCCAGCACGATCACCAGCCACAAGAGGGCCCCAGCCCCGGCAAGCCGCCCCGCCCACTTGCCCAGGCTCGGATACTCCTGGAGCGCCGCCACCTGCGCGCACTCCGGGCATCGAACCATCACCAACCCATAGTGCGCCTCGCGCACGATCGGTTGCCCGTGCAGGTTGAACCCGCACCCCACGCACGGGCGATCCGCGCCAACCTCACCGAGCCGAGCCTCAGCCCGTCCGACTTCTGCTGATGCCTCGCTCACGATCGCCTCCTGTCACGCCGCCGTCTGGCCTTGGCCAGACGAGTCAGCCACGCCTGCCGCCGCGTGTACTTGCCGAATCGATCCGCCATCGGCCCCATGGCCCACACGCCCCCCGTGAACAGCCCCAGCACCACGACCCACAGCCAGTGGCCCAGCTGGAACTCCAGCCTCGGCGCCGGGCCGGGCACTGTCGAGCGGTTCCCCACATACCGCGGCATCCGCATGAACCACGCGTCGGCCGCGAGCATCACGTTCGGCACCACCCAGATCAGCAGCGCGACCAGCCCCAGCCACACCAGCGTCCGCCGCGTCCGCCCGTGATGCCCGAGCGTGCCGCGAAGGCCCACGACGATGACCGGCAGACAGATCAGCGAGAGCGCCACAGTGAACGCCGCGCCCTCCATCGCGCCCATGCTCCCGAACATCCGCTGACTCATGCCCGGCTGCATCGCCACACGGATCGCCTCGGCATCGAGCAGCACCACAGCGGACCCGATGCCCGCGAGGACCAGCAGCGCCAGCGCCCGCAGCACGAGCACCCACGCCGCGTACACCCGCACCCCCGCGCCGGCGCCCACCCAGCGCTCGCGCGTGCGCCGGCGCACGC
>CAZHKB010000347.1:0-3182 GCA_964533405.1 uncultured Phycisphaeraceae bacterium
GAGGGGGAACAGGTTCACTTAGCGTAGGGGGGGAGAGAGATTGTGGGGTTTGCGTCCTCAGCCCTGGGTTCTTGGTCCTTGAGGTCGAGCAGCGGTTTGGTCCAGGGAGACGGCAAGATCGTCGCGCGGACTGAGGACTCAGGCTCCGGACCGAGGGCCCTTGCGCCTTCACGAACTGCAATCGCGGCCCCTATTCTTTCCCCGATGTCCTTCACTCCCGACCATCCGCCCGCCTCGCTCGGCCTGTCGGTGGTCGCACCGGCGCACAACGAGCAGGACAACGTGGCCGCGCTGGTTGATGAAGTGGAGCGGGCGGCTTCCGGGCTCGGGTTGGGGTGGGAGTTGGTGGTCGTGGATGACGGGTCGACGGATCGGACTCGAGCGATCGTGCAGCAGTTGATGGCGACCCGTCCCTGGCTGCGGTGCATCGCGATGCAGCGGACGCCGCCGGGCAAGGGCAACGGGCAGTCGGCGGCGTTCCATGCGGGGTTCCGGGCGTGCCGGGGCGCGCTGGTGGCGGTGCTGGACGCGGACCTGCAGAACGACCCTTCGGACCTAGGCCCGATGCTGGACCTGATGGCGCGCGAGAAGGCGGACTTCGTGCAGGGGGATCGCTCGCACGCGCGGAAGGACGGGCTGGTGCGGCGTGTGGGCTCGCGGGTCGGGCGGCTGTTTCGGCGGATGATTCTGGGGGACACGATCCGGGATACGGGCTGCTCGCTCCGCGTCATGCGACGCGAGATCGCGCTGGCGTTGCCGCTGGAGTTCAAGGGGATGCACCGGTTCATCCCGGTGACGGCGCGGCATCTTGGGTACAAGGTTGTGGAGATGCCGGTGCGGCATAGGCCGCGGGTGGCGGGGACGACCAAGTATGGGATGGGGATCATGCAGCGTGCGATCCCGGGGCTGATGGACTGCTTCGCGGTGCGGTGGATGTGGCGGAGGCGGAGGCCAGTGGTGGGGGCGGAGGTTGGGTGGAGCGAGGCGGGGCTGACGCAGGTGCGATCTGGGGGCGCGGCGTCGTGTGCAATCGAGCCCGCGGCCATCGGGACCGGTGGCGCGACGGCACACTAATCGCTACGCTGTGCCCATGAAGCCCGGGCCGATCGCGGCGATGGTCGCGCTCATTTTGGTGGGATGCTGGCTCGTGCTCCAGCCCGCGCTCGGGCGGCCCAAGGGCCACCTGCTTACGCGGATCGGCGCGGTCCAGCTGTGGTACGACCAGCGGCCCGAGCAGGGTGCTTCGCCGGCCGAGGGTCCATTCGAGTACCGCTTTGCGGATCATCCCGACGTTGCGGGCCAGTGGGTGTCGAACGCCCAGTACGAGCGCGTGCTGGCGAGCGAAGTGGCGGCGTGGGGGGCGCGCCCCGTGCTCGAGCGCACGCTCCTGGGCTTCTTCAACATCACGTCCTGGGTCAGTTTCTGGTGGATCGTCATCGGGCTGGCCGGGCAGATCGCGTTCTTCGGGCGGATGCTGGTGCAGTGGGTGGTGTCGGAGAAAGCGCGGGAGTCGGTGGTGCCGACGATGTTCTGGTGGCTGTCGCTGGGCGGGAGCCTGTGCTTGTTCGCGTACTTCGTGTGGCGTGTGGATTTCGTGGGGGTGCTTGGGCAGTCGACGGGCGTGGTCATCTATTTCCGGAACTTGCGGCTGATCCATAAGCAGAAGCGGCGGGCGTCCAGGCAGGCGGCCCGGGCCGTGGGTTCCGCCCCGGCCGCCCCGGGCCCGGGAGAGATTTCGGAGGATCCCGCGCCGGAACCCACCGGGGGGTGACGGGGATGCACACCGGAACGACAGACAAGCGGGGTTTGATCGCCCCCCCTCACCGGGGGGGGGCGATCCTTCGCGTGCTCCCGCACGCGGCTCTGCTTTGGCAAGCCCCGGGACCGTGGAATCCGTCGTCCTTCTGTGGCCCGCCGTCGCGCGGGATTTCGGATGGTCCGGGCGGACGGCTGCCCCCGCGTCCAAACCGATCCACGCTGACACAGGAGCACGCCAATGGGCCTCGAAGAACGCCGCAAGATCAAGGACTATCAGGACCGCCAGATCCCGGAGCGCACCGCCGAACTCGCGGAGATCTGCGGCAGCCCCGTCGCGTACGACATCGACTGGGCGTCGTTCGCCGACGACGGGTCGGCCCTGAACTTCCTGGACAACGTCGCGTTCCACCGGATCAACATGGCGATGCGCACGCTGTGCGTCGATGCCATGGCCAAGGACGCGATCAACGACTCGCTCAAGACGATCCGGATCAAGAACGTCAAGACCGAGGGGGAGCGCGGCATGGCGCTGGCCGGTGGGGTGCTTGATCTGAAGTACTCGTACGGCCAGGGTCTGTCCGGTGCGTGCAACGACCAGGATATCTACAACATGCTCGTCAAGAGCCTGTAAGGGAGCCTCGCGGCTGTTCCGATCGAGCGTGTGCGCGATCGGGCTCTGGCGTCGTGTCATCAGGCGCGGCTCGGCACGCCTGGTGCTCCTGGGCGTTGGAAAGCGTCCCTGGGCGCTGGGCGGGACGGGGCGGCGGGCGCGAGCGGCTCGAGGCCGCGGCTGGCGGCACGGCTAGTTCGGGTTGGAATCATCAGGACGTGATGTTGATCGCGGGGGCGGGTCGAAGGAGGGCCCGCCCGCGTGTCCATCCACGGTGCCGGCGTTCTCGGGTGTGCCTCTGGCTTCGAGGCGTCGGCCGGCGGCGGCCCGCAGGGCCCGCATCTGGAGTTTGAGGCGTTCGCGCTCGCCGGCGTGCAGTCGCCAGGTGTTGACGACGTCGGCCAGCGCGACCATCACGATCAGGCCCAGGAGCAGCGCGCTGGCGGACCACGCGAGCGCGAAAGCGTGCGTGCGTGCGGGCGTGGCGATGCCGAAGGCGTATGCGAGCACGGGGATGGTGACGAGCATGAGCCCGGCGTTGATGGAGCGGATGCGGCGACGAGAGGTCGGCAGGCCGGTGGCGGTGTGCATCGCGTGCATGTGGCCGGCCAGCACGAGCAGCGTGACGACGGCCATGGGCAGGATGAGCCAGGCGGGTGCGAGCGGGCTGGTGGAGAGGCCTTGACCGAGGGCGGGCGTGGTTGGCGATGGAACTGCTTGCGCGGGGGCGAGCCGGGCGGCCACGGCCGTCGCCGCGCCGCACGCCGCGGCCATCACGCGCCGGCTCCGATTACCGTTCCGCCCGATGCGGCGT
>CAZHKB010000348.1:0-3168 GCA_964533405.1 uncultured Phycisphaeraceae bacterium
TCACCCACGACCTGCCCTGCCGACGGTGCGGCTACAACCTCCAGGGCCTCGACCACGCCGGCGTCTGCCCCGAATGCGGCGCGCCGGTCCGCCTCTCGCTCATCGGCGACTTCCTGGCCGCATCCGACCCCGCCCACATCACCCGCCTCCTCCGCGGCGCGATCCTGGTCGAGATCTCCTTCTACCTCTACGTCTTGCTCTCCTGCGTCGCCTCGCCCATCGCCATCGCCATCGCCACGCCGCGCTCCGCCACCGGGTTGAGCGGCACCCTTCTCAGCGTCACCCACCTGGCGCTGGCCATGCTCTCCATCCTCGGCTGGTGGATGGTCGGCGCCTCCGACCCGGGCCGCATGCCCGGCAGCCGGGGCGACGCAACCCGCGGCACCCTCCGCCTCTGCCTCATCGTCTCCACCGTCTCCACGATCCTGGCCACCCTCGGCACCGCGTCCGGCTCCCTGACCTCCGACCCCGCCCTGGGCTCGATGCTCCTTCGCGGCGGCGCGCTGCTGGGCGCCATCACCTGGCTCGTGCAGTATTTCGCCAGCACCGCCTATGTCCGAGTCCTCGCGATCCGCATCCCAAGCCCTGAACTCGCCTCCACCGCCCGCACCAACATCCACATGCCGCTCTGGATCTTCGGCCTGGGCGCGCCCATCGTCGTCGTCACCGCCTTGCTGGGCATGGGCCAGAGCGCGACCCCCCTCCTCCTGCTCACCATGCTCTGCCTCGCCGGCATGGGCATCACCGCCGTCGTCTGGTTCATCTGGTACTGCTCGATGATCAGCGGCCTGCGCGACCGCCTGGCGACTGTCCGCGCCACCATGCCGCAGGTCGTCGAGGACTGACCACCTTGCCCCGTCCCTTTCACCCGGAAAGATCACCCATGCCCCTCCTCATCCGCGGCGCACGCGTCCTCACGCTCGGCGAGCAGCCTTGGCCACGCCGCGGGCACGCCATCGGCGACCTCTCCGCCCTCGACAACGCCGACGTGCTCATCCACAACGACCGCATCGCCTCCATCGGCTCCGACCTCTCGGCCCCCGCCGACGCGACCGTCCTCGAAGCCCAGGGCCGCGTGCTCATGCCCGCCTTCGTCGATTGTCACACCCACCTCTGTTGGGCCGGCAGCCGCATCGACGAGTGGCAGCAGCGCCTGGCCGGACGCACCTACCAGGAGATCCACGCCGCGGGCGGCGGCATCATGTCCACCGTCCGCGCCGTCCGGGACGCCTCCCGCGAGGCCCTCACCACCTCCCTTCTCGAACGCCTCGCCCGCATCCTCCGCTCCGGCACCACCACCATCGAGATCAAGTCGGGCTACGGCCTCTCCACCCGCGATGAACTCGCCATGCTCGCCGCCATCCGCGACGCCGCCGCCCAGTGGCCCGGCTCCATCACCCCCACCGCCCTGCTTGGGCACGCCAAGGACCCCGACACCCCCGACTTCGTCCGACGCACGATCGACCACACCCTCCCGGCCGTCTCGGCTGAGCACCCGGGCATCGCGATCGACGCCTTCTGCGAGAAGGGCGCGTGGTCGCTCGAAGAGACGATCCTGCTCTTCGAGGCCGCCCGCGAACTTGGCCACCCGCTCCGCGTCCACGCCGATCAGTTCACCAGTCTGGGCATGACCCCCGCCGCGATCCGCCTGGGCGCCCGCAGCGTCGACCACCTCGAAGCCTCAACGGACGCCGACCTGCACGCCCTGGCCCAGTCCACAACCTTCGGCGTCATGCTCCCCTGCTGCGGCTTCCACGTTGACAACCGCTACGCCCGAGCCAAGGCCTTCCTCGACGCCGCCGGCCTGCTGGCCATCGCCACCAACGCCAACCCCGGCTCGGCCCCCAGCGGCTCCATGCCCATGACCATCGCACTGGCCGTCCGCGCCCTGGGACTCACCCCCACCGAAGCCATCGGCGCCGCCACCGCAAACCCCGCCGCCCTGCTGGGCTTCACCGATCGCGGCGTCATCGCTCCCGGCAAACGCGCCGACCTGATCCTCCTCTGCCACCGCGACGAGCGCGCCCTGGCCTACGAGTTCGGCGCGGACCCCGTGGATGTGGTTGTGTGCGGGGGCGCCCTCGTCCGGTCCTGACCGCCCAGCAGCCCCGCCCGCGTCCAACCGAGCCGACGGCGCCAGCAGTCGGGCACCACGCAGCAACCCGTTGTGCCAGACTCGCCAAGAACTCTGAGCCGCGGCGCTCAGGGTGTCCCGGCATCATCGGCCCAACACGCTTGCCCGATCCCTCGCGCGAGCGGCTCCGTTGATCGCACGAACCCGCGCGGCGGCCCCTCGCGCCACGCCGGCTTACTCAAGCTCCCCCGCCTCCGCGCGCCCCTTCGCCATCAACTGCACGCTCACATGGTCCACCGCCACCCCCGTCGCTTCCTCCACCGCCTTCAAGTCCTCCGCGCGCAGCCGCCGCAGAATCAGCCGCCCCACCTCCTCCGGCACGTCCGTGATCCGCCCATCCTCATGCACCAGATGCACATGCGGCGCGAGGTCCGCGTCATACCGCACCGCCCCCGCCCCCGCCGTCGCGATCCTCCGCACCAAGCCGCACTTCGTGAACGCGTCCAGCGTGTTGTATACCGTCGCCAGCGACAGCCCCGGATCCTCGTGCTTCACCGTCTGGAACAACTCCTCCGCCGTCGGATGGCATCGCGTCGCCCGCAGCGCGGCGAACAAAGTGTCCCGCTGCCTCGTGCAGCGAAGCCCGTGCGTATGAAAAAGCGTCCGTGACTCGTCCAAGTGGCGAACCTCTCGTGCGCGCGTCCAAGTAGTATTGACCCACGCCCGCACCCGGACCAGTCGCCCATGCCACTTGCCGCCGAGTCACGGGTGGCATGGTTGCTCCCCTGAGCAGCCACGCCGATCAACCCGCACGCGCCGCAACGCCCCTTGCCTGCCCGACATCGCATGATCGACACCGGCCGCTCATCCATTGCCCTCCAACCTCTCCCTCGCCCTCCGCTTCGCCCTCATCAACGGCGAGTCATCCGGATTCGCCAAGGCCCCGGTCTCCCCGCCACTGCGCTCCGGCTGCACTGGCGAATCAGGAACCTGGGCCACCGCCGCACGCACACTGCCCCCCTCCACCCGCATCGCCTCCCGCGCCGCTTCCACCCGCGCCGCCTGCCGCGCGCCCTCCGCACGCCGCGAAACCT
>CAZHKB010000349.1:0-3161 GCA_964533405.1 uncultured Phycisphaeraceae bacterium
CCCCCGACCACACCCACCACCCCCACCGTGACCAACACGCCGCACATCGCCGTCATCGGCGCCGGCCCCGGCGGGCTGGCGACCGCGATGCTCCTGAGCGCGTCGGGGGTCCGCGTCACGGTCTACGAGGCGCAGTCTGGCGTCGGCGGACGGACCGGGCGGGTGCGGGCCGGTGGCTACTCGTTTGATCGCGGCGCGACGTTCTTCATGATGCCGCATGTTCTCGATGAGGTCTTCCGGGCCGCCGGAACCAGCCTGGGCGATGAGGTCGGCATGACGCGGCTCGACCCCATGTACCGCCTGGTGCTGGGGCGGAGCGGCCAGTCGCCGATCACGCTGGACACGACCCAGGATATCGCCCAGATGGCTGGCCGAATCGGGGCGATCGAGCCGCGGGACGCCGCGGCCTTCCAGCGATTCATCCACGACAACCGGACGAAACTGGCGTTGATGGAGTCGCTGCTGCGTCGCCCCATCCGCGGGCCGCTGGACCTGCTGGACCTGGACACGATGCGGGTCGGGCGGCTTCTGCACCCGACGTTGAGCGTCCACGACCTGCTGAGCAGGTACTTCACCAACGAGCATGTGCGACTGGCCGTCGCGTTCCAGAGCAAGTACCTGGGCATGTCGCCGTTTGACTGCCCCTCGCTGTTCACCATCCTGCCATTCATCGAGTACGAGTTCGGCGTGTGGCACCCCGAGGGCGGGTGCCACGGCCTGATGCTCGCGATGGCCCGGGTGACGCAGGCGGCGGGAGCGACGATCAGGACGGCGTGCCCGGTGGACGCCATCACGTTCAGCGGAAAGCGGGCCACGGGCGTGGTCGTGGACGGCCAGGCCATCGCGCACGACGCGGTGGTGGTCAACGCGGATGCGACCTGGGCCCTCAAGCACCTGATCCCCGCCGATGTCCGCTCGCGCCTGGGCGACTGGGGGACCGACGCCGGGATCGACAAGCGCCGCTACTCGTGCTCCACGTTCATGCTGTACCTGGGTCTCGACGGCGCGCTCGACCTGCCCCACCACACGATCTACACCTCCGCCTCCTATCGCCAGAACCTCGACGACATCACGACCGGCGCGCGGGTGTCGGACGATCCATCCTTCTACGTCTGCAACGCCTCCCGCACCGACGGCACGCTCGCGCCGGCAGGAAAGTCGTCGGTGTATGTGCTGGTGCCGGTGGGGAACACGAAGGGCGCGGCCACCGACGGCGGCGGCGGCGCGGGCGGCGACATCGGCCCGAGCAGCACCGCGCCGGTCGACTGGTCCCGGGCCGGGCCGCGGCTGCGGGAGACCACGCTCGATCAGATCGCCCGCGTCCTGGGGACCCGCGACCTGCGCCCCCGAATCGAGCGGGAGGTCGTGGTCAATCCCGACGACTGGCGAGCAACCAACATCAACCACGGCGCCACCTTCAACCTCTCGCACACCCTGGCGCAGATGCTGCACAAGCGCCCGCACAACCGCCTCCGCGGCGTGGACGGCGTCTACCTGGCTGGCGGCGGCACCCACCCGGGCTCGGGTCTTCCAACCATCTTCCTCTCCGCACAGATCGCGGCTGGGCAGATCGCCAAGGACCTGGGCACGCGATGTGCGCTCGACGCGGTGGAAGCCATCCGCACGCGCCAAGCGCGGACCTGGAATCCGGTCGGTCGCGCGGCCCGGGTTCCGATCGGTGCCGACCCGCTCTTGGGCGACCCGAACTCGCCGATCGGGACGATCGCGGGCTGATTCATGTGTCGCTCATGGCCGCTTCACGCCGAGATTGAAACTACCCGCATGGGCGAGCAGCAGCACACCGTCAACGACACCGTCAGACTCGCGGAACTCATCAAGAGCATCCGCGTGGCGATGTTCCACACGTTCCTCGACCCACCAAGCCCGGCCACCGGCTCGAACATACACGCACGCCCGATGTACACCCAGAAGCTCGACCCCAAGGCCTTCGAGGGCGAACTCTGGTTCTTCACCGGCGCCGAGAGCGCCAAGGTGATGGAACTGGAGCGCAACCCACGGGTCATGCTCTCGTACGCCGACAACTCCAGCAACCACTACGTCGTCGCCTGGGGCATGGCCCGCTGCGAGCACAACCCGGCCAAGGCCGCGCAGCTCTGGAACGTCCACGCCAAGGGCTGGTGGCCCGAGGGCCCCGCGTCCGACGACCTCACGCTGATCCGCGTCGAACTCACGAGCGCGGAGTACTGGGACGGACCCTCAAGCGCGTCGTACATGCTCAAACTCGCGAAAGCCGTCGCCACGGGCGAGCGGATCAAGACCTACGGCGAGCACGGCATCGTGACGAACCCCTGAACGATCGCCGCCCCGGCTGCTGGTGCATCCGGGGCGGCGGCTTGGTGTGCGAGTGTTTCCACACGGACCTCTACGTCCGTCGCCGCCTGGCCATCAGCAGGCCGCCGGTGGCGAGCAGGCCCAGCGATGCGGGCGTGGGCGTGATCTCGACGATCCGCATCTGATCCAAGCCGATGCCCGCCTCCAGGTTCCACTCCACACGCCACACGCCGGAGGAAGGGCTGTAGAGCGAGAAGGTGTCGTTGGCCTGCGCCAGGTCGAACCCGCGGTCCGACCGCCCCGCGGGGTACTGCCATGAGGAGATTCCCAGCGTGTTGTCGGTCGCGGCCAGATCGCTGTTGGGATAGGTGATCACATAGACCGGGTTGCTGAAGTCGATGAAACCCGTGGTGGTCCGCGTGAACAGGCTGGTGGGGTCGTAGTGGACGATGTAGCTGTTGACGATCGTGTTGCCCGCGCCGGGGATGAACGCCGCAGGGGACAGCTGCGAGATGTTGTTGTAGTGGATGTTGCCGTTCAGCGAGGTCGCGTGGTAGGGAGTGTTGGCCGGCAGCGTGATCAGCGCCCCCTCTTGGTACGCCCGCGCCCGCGTGTCATCCTGCACCTTGCCCAGCCGCAGATCGCGCGGCACGCCGGTGTTGGACTCGACGCCCGCGAACAATCCGGAGTGGTTCACCACACCGGCCCGGGCGCTGGTCGCGCTCCCGACGGTCGCGGCGACGATGAAGGCGGCGGTGAAGGCGACGTTCGTGATGCGAGTCTTCATGGCGATTCTCCTTGTGCGTCGTCGGTCCGCAACATGCGGTCGGCGTTGCTGCAAGGACTTGTCGCCAAGGCCGCGGATCTAA
>CAZHKB010000350.1:0-3153 GCA_964533405.1 uncultured Phycisphaeraceae bacterium
CGGGCGTGACGATTTGTGGCGCGATGTAGCTGGCTCGGGCTCAGATCGGCATTAGGTGCTGGCGTTTGTTCTGGTTGGCGAGGTGGCGAACGTTCCAGCTCACGAGATCCTCAACTTGGTGGACTGCGGCAACGGCGACATGGAGAGCGTCCCCCAACGCTGGGGCAGGCATCACTCGCTCCCGAACCCGGATGATCGCCAGCCCGGCGAGCTCGGCGGTGATCGCCAGTGCCGGGAAACTGCGCGCGAGGTCAAGGGCTGGCTCGCGGTTTCTGAAGCCGGAGTTGTCGAGTTCGCGCTCGACCTCCGCGGAAACGAAGGCGTCATGCATCGCCCGCTGGCTTTCCATCGATTGCAGGCTCACCTCCCGGCGAAACCGGCTCGAAGTGTCCGGTCGCGTCGATACGCGGGCAGAGATGAAGCTGTTGTCAAGATAAACGCGGGCCATGGAGATGCTGTACGCGCGGGGGTCGAGGGCCGACCCGCCGACGGCCGCAACCTCAGGCCAAACGCATTGTCGCGCGCAGCCGATGCCCAGCCCGACCGGGCGGGAGGCGCTTCGGCCGCGCTAGGACGCCGCGGGTGGGCGAAGCCCTCGCCCACGGTCGGGCTGCCCATCGGTGTACCGGCTACCACGTTGGCCTGGCCTCATCCACCCCGCGCCAGGCCCTCGTCGGCGACCAGGGTGATTGGGATGATGGACTCGGTCTGCTGGCCGGTGGCCTCGTCGCGGACGATGACTTTGAGGGAGTACTCACCGGCGGCCAGGGTGGCGGGCAGTTCGATGGTGTCGATGATGTAGAAGTCGCGGAAGCGGGCGGTGGAGTAGTCGGTGACGGACTGCGGGGCGCGTCGCCAGACCAGCAGGCCGCCGCTCGAGAAGTAGAGGTTGAGGGATTGCGTGAGATTGACGACGAAGCGGGCGTTGGGTGAGCCGGGCGGGGCGGGCGGTGTGCTCGTTGAGGCAGGGGCGTTGGCGGCGCGGGACGGTGGGCCTTGCGTGGCGGCGCTGGACGCGGAGTTCGCGGCGTCGCTGGGGGCGCCAGAGTCGATCGTGGAACCGATCCCGTCGTTGACGGGATGTTGGCGGAAGCGGTCGATCTCGGCGTAGACGATCATGGGGATGGGCCGCCCGGCGAGGAAGGTGTTGGAGTCAAATGTCTGGTAGCGGGCGAAGCCGACGACGCTGGTGCAGAGGGCGGCGGTGCGGATGCGGATGTCCTGGGACCGGTCGAGGCTCTCGGCGGCGGCGCGAAGCGCGTCGGCGGCCAGGGCGGGATCGGCGGCGTCGGACTCGGCCAGGGCGCGGGCGGTGCGACGGGCGGCCCGGAGCGCATCACGCTCCGAGGGGGCGAGGATGGCGATGAGGTCGGAGGAATCGGAGGCGGCGTCGTCGCCCAGGCCTTCGAGCACGCCGGGGGCAATGCCCTCGAGCATGGCGACGCGGGAGAGGTCTTCATAAGGCGAGACGCCCTCGATGGCACGCCGTCGAAGGGCGGCGGCGAGCTGGCGGGCCAAGGCGGGGACGTCGGGCGAGGCGTTGCTGGGCGGGGCGACGGCGGTCGAGGCTTCGGCTGGTGGCGCGTCGGTGGCGGCGTCCTGCGTTGTCGGCGTCGGCGCGGGCTGGATGGGCTCGATGAAGATGCCGGTGTTGCCGGGGACCGGGGTGCCGGTGCGAGAGGCGGGTGGGCGGGAGTTGCCCAGGTCCTGCATGTCCTGGGCATAACTGGCGGCGAGGGAGTCGACGAGGGGATCGTCGACGGTGGTCGTCGGGGTGTCGTCTTGGGTTGTCGAGCCGGACGCGGCGCACGCGCTCAGGAGCAGGAGGGCGGCGCCGAGAGTCGCGGCTCGTCCGACGACGATGAGCACGGGGTGGATGGTCGGCGAGTCGATGGACATGGTGTGGCTTCCTGCCTCGTGGGCGCACCTTCTGCGCCCGGGCCACGCTCCGCGCGGCGGGTTGGTATCGGCGGTTGAGGGTGCGCGACCGCAATGTGTGTTGCGCGATGGACGCCGGACCTGAAGCTTGGCGAAGGTCCGGGTGCGTGGGTGGTGGGAGTTCGAGGGGTTCCCGTGCCCCTGGACCCGGACCTTCGCAGGGCCTCAGGTCCGGCGTCCGGGACCGCGACGGTCAGAGCGCCGCGAACTTGAGGGCGAGGCGCTCGAGGGTGCGGTGCGATCGGCCGAGGCCGGATTTCTGACGGACATCGGCGTCAACGGCGGCGTGGTAAAGGGCCTTGAGGGCCGCGGGTTTGGCGCGGGTGGCGCGGTCGGCCATGGGGGCGATGCGGTCGGGGGGCCAGATTTTGAACTTGCCGGCCAGCGAGCGGGGGTTCTGGCCGGCCGCGGCGGCTTCGCCAAGGGCGTGCAGTTTTCGGGCCAGGTCGATCATCACGACGGTGATGAAGATGGCGGTGTCCTTGGGGGCGTTGTCGAGCAGGCGGGTGAGTGCGGCCATGACCTCTTCGGGGCTGCCGCGGACGAGGGTTTCCTGAAAGTCCCAGGCGACGCCCTCGCGGGTGTCGCCGACGAGTTCATCGACCAGAGCGGCGGTGATGGGCTTGCCGGGACCGGCGGCGACGGCGAGTTTGGCGATCTCGCCGGACAGGCGACCGGTGTCGGTGCCCGCGCGATCGACGATTTGTTGGGCGGTGGCTTTGTCCAGGGTGGTGTTGTGGTTCTGCTTGGCGCGGCCCACGAGCCACTCGGCGGCGGCGGAAGCCGAGAGTTCCTTGCACTCGACGATCGCGCCGACGGCCGCGACCAGGGTGTCGAGCTTGCCCTTGTACCAGCGGTCGGCCCGCAGGACGAGGGTCGCCTGCTGGCTGGGAGCCTGGCAATAGCGCTCGAGCAGGGGGCGGGTGTCTTCCTTTACGAAGGTCTCGGCGTTGTCGACGATGACGAGTTTGTGGTGGGCCATGAGGCCGAAACTACGGCATTCGTCGAGCACATCAGCGGGCTTGGCGGTCAGGCCGTCGAAGGTGAGGACGTCGAAGGGCTCGCCGGTGGCTTCGAGGGCGGCCTTGAGGGAGGCGGTGTGGAGGGAGCGGAGATGGGCGTCCTTGCCGTGGAGGATGGCGACGCGGGTGGAGGCGTCGAGGGTGGAGGAGGTTGCGGCGCGTTTGGCCATTGCGGGGGAGGGTAGAGGGGGTG
>CAZHKB010000351.1:0-3148 GCA_964533405.1 uncultured Phycisphaeraceae bacterium
TTAGCGACCGGTTGACTGGGGCGGGGTGGTTGCAAGCCTTTCGATCCAGTAGTTCTCGTTGCCCTTGATGAAAGTGCGGAGTTGCTCGAAGTCCCAGAGGCCGAGCCATCGGTCTTCGCCGGAGGTGATGAGTTGGGTGCCGTCGGCGCGGAGGGCGATGGCGAACAGGGACTTGGTGTGGAGTTTGAAGTTGGCGAGGATGCCCTGGGAGTCGGGGTCGAGGACGAGAAGTTCAGGGCCTCGTCCGATGCAGAAGAGGACGTGGCCCGAGGGGTGGTAGGCGAGGTCGAAGACGTGCCAGGGAAGGCCCGGGATGATGGACTCGCGCTGGGCGGTCTGGAGGTTGAAGACGTGGACGGACTGTTGATCGGAGCCGGCGGCGAGGCGTGAGGAATCGTGGGAGAAGGCAACGGCCCGGGTGGAAAACATCGGCATCGGGAGTTGATGGACGACCAGGCCGGTGGCGGCGTCCCACACGGTGACGGGCGCACCTACCTTGATGCTCGACATGGCCAGGAGCGCACCGTCGTGGCTGAAGCGAATCTGGGTGGTGCGGGCCGCGGGGCCGATGAGCACACGGGGCTCGGCGGAGGTGCGTCGGTCCCAGACGCGGACGCGGCCACCGAAATCCGCGGCGGCGATCCAGCGTCCATCGGGGCTGAAGCAAGCGGACCAGAGTTGGGGACCCGACTCGACGAGGGTCTGGACGACCGCGGAGGTGTGTGTGTCCCAGATTCGGAGGCGGCCGTCGTCGTCGCCGATGAGTGCGAGGTCGCCGTCGGGCGTCAGATCGCAGCAGAGGATGGCGGCGTCGCCGGCGGCGTCGATGGGCTGTGAGGTGAGGCCGGTGCGGAGGTTACGGAAGCGGAGGTCGCCGGCGCCCGAGCCCCAGGCGACGAGTGATCCATCGGCGCTGGCGGCCAGGGCGTAGACGCCGTGTTCGGTGAGTGAATCGAAGGTGCGAAAGAAGGGACGCTCGGAGATGGGGTATGCCGAGAGCGAGTTGGTGGCGTCAACGATGGCCATGAGGTCGTGGTCGGGATCGATGTCGATGGCAACTGGAGGATCGGGCGTGCGCCAGGACTGGATGGGGGAGAGGTCGGCGAGGCGCCAGGCGCGGAGAACGCCGTCGGCGCTCGTGGTCAGCAGGGCCGGGCCTGGATTGAGCAGCGCTTTGGCGCCCGGCGGGACGACGACGAGGTGGCGAACTGGCGCGCCGTGATCGGCCCAGAGGGGAGCGTCGGGCGGGGTGTCCGTGTGCCAGACCAGCACGGTGGGGCCCATGGCGGCGGCGATGGTGGCGCCGTCGTCGGTGATGGACATGAACTGGAAGGTGTGGTGGCGGAGCGGCTCCATCTCACCGACTTCCCGGTCGCGGGGCTCTCTGATCCAGCGGTCGGTGGACCAGACGCGGATGGTGGGAACCTGGCGGTCGGGCTTCACGCACGCCAGGACCTGCCCCCGATCACGGGAGAAGGCGATGCTCTCGATCTCGCCGTCTGGCGCTACGAGTTCGTGCACGAGCGAGAGGGTGCTCGCGTCCAGGATGCGGAGCGTGCCCGCGGGGAGGGCAACGCCGAGCCAGCGGGAGTCGTCCGAGAAGCGGGCGGACTTTGGAGCGGCGGGGAGGAGGATTGGACCGGCGAGGCGTGTCTGGGCAACGGGGTCGGCGATCCAGAGTTCGCCTTGGGGCTGGGCCTGGGAGTAGACGGCGGCGCGGGTGCCGTCGGGGCTGAGGTAGACCCGATCGCCGCGTGCGGAGTCGTAGGTGATCCAGGCGGGCGAGGAGTTGATGACGACGCCCTCGAGCGAGTGGGTGCGGCTGGAGCCGTCGACGGAGACGGTGTGGATGGAGCGGGCGTCAGGGTCGATGTTTGCGACGAGGGTGGCGGGTGGGACGTGGGCGCGCATGAGGCGGGGGATGTGGCTGTAGTACTCCATGAGGCCCCAGACGCCGCGGCGGGCGCGCCAGGAGGGCTCGGAGGTGTGGAGGGGGGCTTGGGGGCGGAAGCCCGATTGGATGGCGGAGGTCCAGAGGAGTCGCTCGCCCTCTTTCATCTCTCCGGTGGCGGCCATGAGGCGGGCGCGGTGGAAGGTGCTGTCGTCGAAGTTCTCGAGGGCGGCGCGGCGCTGGCGGTCGAGATCGCGGGCCATGACAACGAGTCCGATGGTCGAGCAGAGGATGGTGATGACGACCAGCAGGACGGCGGCGGCGGGGATGCGGTGGCGCATGGCGAGGCGGTGCAGGACGTAGAGGGTGCTGTCGCGGCGGGCGGAGATGGGGCGTGAGGCGAGGTAGTCCTCGAGGTCGTCGACGAGGGCGCCCGCGCTGGGGTAGCGTCGGTCGGGGGCTTTGGCGAGGGACTTGAGGACGATGGTTTCGAGGTCGCGCGGGAAGCGCGGGAGATAGCGGGATGGGGGCGTGGGATCGGTGTGGGTGATGTGGCGGACGAGTTCGGCGAGCGAGCCCTCGCAGGGGTAGGGCTGGCGGCCGGTGAGCAGGCCATAGAAGATGACGCCCAGGGCATAGACATCGGTGCGCGCATCAACGCGGGTGGGGTCACCGCTGAACTGCTCGGGCGCGGCGAAGGCGGGGGTGCCGACGAACTCGTGGGTGAGGGAGGCGGCGCCCTGGTGGATGGAAGCGGGGCGGGCCAGGCCGAAGTCGACGACGCGGGGGACGCCCTGGGAATCGACCAGGACGTTGGAGGGTTTGAGGTCTCTGTGGACGACGCCGTTGGCGTGGGCGTGCGCGACGCCGGCGGCGATCTTGGAGGTGAGGCGGACGCACTGGTCGATGCGTTGGCGTTCCTGTCGGCCTTTGCCGCGGCGTTTGAGCTTGTCGAAGGCGTACCAGTCGAGGGGGCGGCCCGGGACAAACTCCATGGCGACGTAGCGGCGACCGTCGGCGGTCATGCCGGAGTCGAAGACGCTGACGATGTGGGGATGGCGGAGGTTGGCGGCGATCTCGATCTCTCGGTCGAAGCGTCGGCGGGCGCGGCCCGTGACGGTGCCCTCGAGGAGCATTTTGACGGCGGCGGGGCGCTTGGTGTCGATCTGGATGGCGCGGTAGACGACGCCCTGGCCGCCAAGCCCGCTCTGAACGACGAGGTCGAGAAGAAGCTCTCCGACACGATCGCGGCGTATA
>CAZHKB010000352.1:0-3141 GCA_964533405.1 uncultured Phycisphaeraceae bacterium
ACCCACTCACCACGCGCATCCGCTCCCTGTCTTCCGCCCAGTCCCTCGCCGCCCGAGCTGGTGCCGCCATCCACCCACCCTGAGCCTCCGAGCCCTCGGCGGGTCGGCTACATTGTCACCCGCATGTCTGCTTTCCACAACATCCCGGGCCACACGCCATGAAGGCTGGCGCGTCACGCCGACTCTGGCAGGCAAGCCTCCTCTGGGCCATCGTCCTGGCTCTGGGCGTCTGCCTTCTCTATCCCATTCTCCTCACCGTCCGGGGCGGGCTGGCCGCCGATCCTGTCAACGGCACCGGCTGGACCCTCGAGCACATCCGCCTGGTCTTTCAAGACCCAAGCCGAGTCGCGGGCATCGTGAACTCACTCACCATCGCCGCCAGCACCACCGCGCTTGCCATCGCGATCGGCTTCCCTCTCGCGCTGCTCGCCACAGGGCGTCGGTTCCCCGGCAAGGGCATCATGTCCGCCCTGGTGCTGGCGCCCCTGGTGCTGCCCCCCTTCGTCGGCGCGATCGGCATGCGCGCCATCCTGGGCCGACAGGGCGCGCTGGCCACGCTGCTGGGAATCGACCTCGACGTCTTTGGCGAGGGCCGCCTCGTGGGCGTTATCGTCGTCGAGGCGCTCGCCCTCTACCCCATCATCTACCTCAACGCGAGCGCGGCCCTGGCCAACCTCGACCCCGCGCTGGGCGAGGCCGCCACCAACCTGGGCTCCGGCCCGCTCCGGCGCTTCTTCCGCGTCACGCTCCCGCTGGTCCGCCCGGGCCTCTTCGCCGGCGGCACCATCGTCTTCATCTGGTCCTTCACCGAACTCGGCACGCCGTTGATGTTCGACATGACCGAGGTGACGCCCGTGCAGGTCTTCAACGGCCTGAAAGAAGTCGAGACTTCGGCCGAGCCCTACGCCCTGACGATCGTCATGCTCACGATCGCCCTCTGCCTCTACGCCCTGGGCAAGTGGGTGCTGGGGCGCTCGTCCTACTCCATGACCACCCGGGCCGCCCGGGCCGCCCAGGAACGCCCCATGCGGCGGGCCACGGGCCTGCTCGCGCTCGCCGCCTTCGCCCTCGTCTCCCTCTGCGCCATGATGCCCCACGTCGGCGTCATCCTCAGCAGCCTGGCTGGCAACGGCTCGTGGTACGAGTCGGTCCTGCCCACCCGCTGGACGCTGGACCACTACGGCCACGCCCTCACCTATCCCGACGCCTCGGGCGCCATCACCAACAGCCTGCTGCTCGCCACACTCGCCATGATCGCCGCCATGGGCGTGGGCCTGCTGGTCGGGTATCTCCTCGTCCGCACCCGCGTCTGGGGGCGGGGCGTGCTGGACACGATGTGCATGTTGCCGCTCGCGGTCCCGGGCCTGGTGCTGGCGTTCGGATACGTCGCCGTCAGCATGGGCTGGCCGTTCGAGACCCCGCTGGTGATCGGGCCGCCCGCCAATCCCTGGCTGACCCTCCCCGCCTTCCTCGAGGGCACCGCTCTTGATGTTGAGATTCTGGGCGCCACCCCCAATCCCTTCCCGCTGCTCGTGCTCGCCTACGCCGTGCGCCGCCTGCCCTACATGGTCCGCTCCACCGTCGCGGGCCTCGAGCAGACTTCGGGCGATCTCGAGGACGCCGCCATGAACCTGGGCGCGTCCCGCCTCACCGCCGTGCGCAAGATCGTCGTCCCGCTCGTGGCCGCCAACCTCATCGCCGGCGGCCTGCTGGTCTTCGCCTTCAGCATGCTCGAGGTCAGCGACTCGCTCATCCTCGCCCAGCAGCCCCGCCACTACCCGCTCACAAAGGCCATCCTCGCGTTCATGGAGCGCCTGGGTGACGGCCCGGCCATCGCCTCGGCCATGGGCGTCTGGGCCATGGCCATCCTGGGCGTCACCCTCGTCGGCGCGTCGGGCATGCTCGGCAAGCGCATGGGCGCGATGTTCAGGGCGTGAATGGGCCAGGCGTCCCACCGAGTCAGCCCGGCTCTGAGGGCTCACTCGGCGCCGAGCCCGCTACGGCGTGACTCGCGCCCTCGGCTGGTCGCACCGAGTTGCCCCGCAAGGCCGGCGTGACTCGGCGGCCGAACTCCGCGTGCTCACGCACGCGGCTGGGTCACTGCTGGTCATGCCCCTCGCGGGCCGGCATCTGGTGCCCCGCCTCACGCAGCAGCTTCTCACGCTTGGCGATCTCCCAGTCCGCGTTGGCCATCATCCACGCGAGTTTCTCGACCGTCGTGGTCGGTGTCCATCCGAGCTTCGCCGCGGCCTTGCTCGCATCGCCCCGCAGCATCGGCACCTCCGCGGGCCTCAGGTATCGCGGGTCGAACCGCACATGGTCGTCGAACCTCAATCCCGAGTACTCGAACACCAGCGTCCCGAACTCGCGCACCGAGAGCGAGCGCCCGGTCGCGATCACATAGTCGTCGGGCTTGTCCTGCTGGAGCATGAGCCACATGGCCTTGACGTAATCCCCGGCGAAGCCCCAGTCGCGCCGCGCGTCCAGGTTGCCCAGGTAGACCTCGCGATCCAGTTTCACGCGGATGCGCCCGGCGGCCCGCGTGATCTTCCGCGTCACGAACGTCTCGCCGCGGCGCGGGCTCTCGTGGTTGAACATGATGCCGCAGCACGCGAACATGCCGTAACTCTCGCGATAGTTCACCGCCAGGTCGTGGGCCATCACCTTCGCGCAGGCGTAGGGCGAGCGTGGGCGAAAGGGCGTGGACTCGTTCTGGATCGGCTGCTCGACCAGCCCGAACTGCTCGCTGGAGGATGCCTGGTAGAAACGGATGGGCTGGCCCGAGTCCTGCTGGTGCTGGCGGACCGCCTCCAGCAGGTTCAGCGTGCCCATCGCGATCGACTCGGCGGTGTAGATCGGGAGGTCGAACGACACGCGGACGTGGCTCTGGGCCGCCAGGTTGTAGACCTCCTGCGGCTTGGAGATGGTCAGGGCGCGGCGGAGGGAACTCACGTCGGTCATGTCGCCGTAGTGCAGACGAAGCCGCGGGGCGGGGACGTGGGGGTCCTGATAGATGTGGTCGATGCGGCCCGTGTTGAACAGCGAGGCGCGCCGGATCAGGCCGTGGACCTCGTAGCCCTTGGCGAGCAGGAACTCGGCCAGGTATGAGCCGTCCTGGCCGGAGATGCCGGTGATCAGGGC
>CAZHKB010000353.1:0-3135 GCA_964533405.1 uncultured Phycisphaeraceae bacterium
CCCCTCTTGATCGCCCCCCGCTCCCGCGCATGATCGATCAGGACCCGCCGGATGATCCGCGACGCGACCGAGAAGAAATGCACCCGGTCGTTCCACTGCGCCGTCCGCTGATTCACAAGCCGCAGGTACGCCTCATGCACGAGCGCGGTCGGGTGCAGCGTGTGCCCCGCCCGCTCCCGGCTCAGGTGCCCCGCCGCCAGCCGCTTCAGGTCCTCATAGATCGCCGCCATCAGCCGCTCGGCGTCCGCCGGCTCGCCCAGCGCCGAGGCTCGCAGCATCACCGTGATGTCACCCGGCGCCTGGCTCCTGCACCTGTTCCAAACCCCCGCACCCATCAGCGCGCGACGACTCGCGCCCAGTGTACCGCAACCCAGAGACTCTCCGCCACACCCGATCGGCGTTCCGCCGGGCTCTCGCCCCGCCACCCTCCGCCTGGGTCCAACGCGGATTCCGCCCCCATCCCGCGCCACCATTCTCAAAGTTTCTTCGCTCCGCCCAACCCCGAAAAAGAACCGGCCCGGGCGCTCGCCCGGGCCGGTCGATCTCTCTCAGATTCTCAATCTTGGAAAACTCGGAGCGATCACCGGCGACGACGACCGGCGATCAGCCCGGCCAGGCCGACCAGCGCGATCGACGCCGGGGCCGGAACCACCGTGCCGTTGATCACGATGTTGTCCACGCGATCGGTCCCGCCCGCGGCCACCACGCCGCCGTTGGCCGAGATCGTGTTCGCCTGCGTCATGCGGAACCACACGGTCGCCTGGTTGTCCAGCGCCGCCGGCCCGCTCTGCAAGAACGAGAAGGCGGCATTCGGGGAGCCCAGGCTCGACCACGGGGTGTTCGGCGCGCCGTTGGCCAGCACCGAGTACGTTGACCCGATGTTGAAGAACGTCGTCCCGTCCGTGCTGTAACGCAGGTTGAAGTCACGCGGCCCGGTGTTGCTCGAGGTCTGGTCCCACCCGATCGAGATCGAGTTGAACCCCAGCGTGCTCGTCGTGAACTGGTAGTAGTCGCCCACCGTCCATGTATTGGAGGAGAACGACTCGGCCGAGCCGTTGCCCACAGGGTTGGAGTACACCGACGCAACCGAGTGGAAGCCGGTCGACTGCGAGGTCGCCGCGTTCACGCCCGCCTCGGCGACGTGCGGCCCGGCGGTGGCCGGAACGCTCACCTCGTACGTCCAGTTCGCCAGAATGTCAGCATTCGCGACGGCCCCAAGGCCGGCGACCGCCACGAGCGCAGCGATAATCTTCATGTGTCTCGTCTCCCTGTGTCGCCTCGGCCTCTCCAACCCCGGCAGGGGTCGTGCCTCGGCGTCATTGCCCCTCTGGGGCCGAACTCGGTCGGCCTCTCCCACCAGAGGAGACGAAGTATACCGACTCCGACTCACGCCGCGCCCCTTGTCGCGCCAAGAGATGGTTAGGATCACGCCCCCTATGACCATCCGCCGTCAGCCCGCCGACTTCGTCGTCCGCGAGCGCCTCGGCGAGGCGTTCCGGGCCTCCCTTACCCCTTCTCCAACCAAGTCAAATCCGTACGCCATTCTCCATCTTGCCAAGACTTCCCTCGCCACCCCAGACGCCGTCCGCTTTCTCGCCCAGACCGTCGGCGTCCCCATCGACCACCTCTCCTACGCCGGCCTCAAAGACAAGCACGCCCAGACCACCCAGCACGTCTCCATCGAGCCCGGCCCCTCTTCCAAGCCCACGCACCTCCCCGACCGCATCGCCGGGCCAAACTGGGAAGCCCACCTCGTCGGCTGGTCCCCCCAGCCCCTGGCCGCCGCCGCCATCGACGGCAACTCCTTCGAGCTCGTTGTCCGCGACCTGACCCTCGCCCAGTCCGACGAAATGGCCCGCCGCGCCGACCTGCTCTGGACCGATGGTCGAGCGCCCGATGCGGACTATGCGGACGCGCCCCAAGACGCGTCCCCGGACGCCGGAACTGCGGAAGCTCCGGGAGGAACTTCCGGGTCGAACGCGCCGGGCCTGGTTCTCATCAACTACTTCGGCGACCAGCGCTTCGGCATCGCCCGACACCACCAGGGCTGGGCGGGCCGCGCTCTGATCGACGGCGACTTCGAGCTCGCCCTGCGCCTGGCGATCGGCACGCCCGCCCGCAAGGATGCCGGGCGCACCCGCGTCATCACCCGCCTCTGCGCCACCCACTGGGGCGACTGGAAGACTCTGGCCCGCGACCTGCCCCGCTGCCCGGAGCGCCGACCGTTCGAGCGGCTCGCCGCCGGCGGCGACTTCAAGCAGGCCTTCGCCGCCGTCCCCACCTTCACGCAGCAGATGGCGGTCGAGTCCTACCAGTCGCTGCTCTGGAACCGATCCGCGGGCCTCATCGCCCACCGCCTGGCCCCCGGCCCCTCCGGCCAGCGCTCGCGCCGCGACCTGCTGCACGCCGAAGACCCGTTCGGCGACCTGTGGTTTCCAGTGCCGCGCCGCGTCGATTCCTCGTGGCGTGAGACCATCCTGCCGCTGCTGGGCCGCAAGACCCCGCTCGACCCGCGCTGGGCCTGGGCCGTCGAGCAGGTTCTAAAGGACGAGAACTTGACCCAGAACGACCTGCGCATCCCGGGCCTGCACCGCCCGTTCTACGGCGAAGCTCCGCGCCCGTTGTTTATCGTGGCCAAGCGGTTCGAGATGTCCGTCGCGGAGCGCGACGACATGGGGTCGCCCGCTAAGCCGGGCCAGGCCCGGGGGATGCGGCGGTTGTCGTTCGACCTGCCAAGAGGGGCGTATGCGACGGTGGTGCTGAGGGCGCTGGGGCAGTAGCGGAACGGGCCGCCCCGTGACCCTTTATGGGTTGCGCCAGTTGCTCGCCACTACACGTCGTCACCGATTCGAGAACACTCGACGCCGACCACACAGCCCGCAACCCATGGCCGCGAAAGGTGCCACCGAAGAGGGCGAAGGCACCACGGTCAACCAGGCACCGTTGTAAGTCGTCGGAACCGGCTGGAGAGTAACCCCGCTCAGGACAACCATCACCGGGTCCGGATATGTGGCCGACCCGATCCAGTCAAAGTGCACGTCTCCGAAACTCTGCGGCGCAGTCCAATCGAACAGCAAGAACTCAACGCCGGCATTGTTCCCCCATGGCGACGGCGGAACCTGTCCAAATCCAATC
>CAZHKB010000354.1:0-1570 GCA_964533405.1 uncultured Phycisphaeraceae bacterium
ACTGTGGTCGGGGCGGGGGACAGCCGGCGACTCTCCATGGCGGCGGGATTGGCGGCACTGGAGGCGTGCGACGCGATGCTGGGAGTCGGCGGGCGGCTGGGGATCAAGGCGCCCAACGACGTGGTGACGGTGGGGGAGGTGGGAGCGCGAAAGAAGTTGGCTGGTGTGCTGATTGAGCAGGGCGGCGGAGTTGGGCTGATCGGGGTCGGGATCAACGTGGGGCAGGTGGCCCATGACTTTCCTGAGGCGTTGCGCGACACGGGCACGAGCCTGCGGATGCTCGGGAGCGCGAGGGCGCGGGTCGAGGTTCTGGTCGCGCTGACGCGGGCCATGGAGCGATGGCTAAAGACGGGCGATGTCGACGCGGCGTGGCGCGCCCGTGTGGTTGACTCGTTGCCGGCTCGATGACCGGAGGTCCGACGATCCTCCGCGTGCTCGCGCACGCGGCTGTGTTCACCACCACGCCGGCTCGCCCAGCAGCAGGCCCAGTCGGCGGTTGGGCTCGGCGAACTTCTCGCGGAGCATGTCGCGGGTCGCGGGGCTCATGGGCTGGTACTCGCCGCCGTCGTTGTGGACCGCGAACGGGGTCTCGCCCGCGGGCGGGAGCCCCAAGAACCGCAGCGTGCGTTCGTACTCTTCCGTCGGGTTCTCGAAGAAGGGCTCGCTCTTGATGACCAGCACCTGCTCGCGCGGGTATTCTTCGAGCCATCGCTCGAGTTGTCGCGCGTACCGCCCGCGGGCGGCGTAGGTGAAGTGCTGGACCTTGACGCTGTCGAACCCGGGGTCGCGCCGCATGCGGGTCATGGCGGCCCGCGTGCGGTCGGGCTCGGCCTGGAGCGCGTCCTCAAAGGTGAGCGTCTCGATGCCCTGGCGCGCGTTGTGCTGGAAGTGGGAGTACGCGCGCTGCGCGGGATCGCGGAGCATGACGATGATCTTGGCGTGGGGCAGAACGCGCCGGCAGCGGGCGGCCGCCTGGGGGTGGAAGAGGTAGTAGGGGCTGGCCTCGCCGGTGATGGTGCGGGGCTGGCCGCGACCGATCGCCGCCAGATTGGCGCGGAGCATCGCCCAGTGCGTGGGGAAGTGGGCGCGGTACCACGGCAGGCCGCGGTGGGTGTTGATGTCGAAGTAGTGGACCTCTTTGCGGCGGGCCCGGTGGACGAGCGGGTGCTTGCAGAGGTACTGGTAAAGGGAGGTGGTGCCGGCCTTCATGGCGCCGATGATGACGAAGTCGGGCAGCACGCGCAGGAGCGCGGACCGGCGGCGACGGTCGAGCTCGGGGTCCGGCTCGCCGGGCTTGGGGGGGTGCTCGATGCTGCGCGGATCGGGCATAGGGGCAGGATGGTAAGGCCATCAGAGCCGCGGGCGTCAGCACGCGCCGTGAGCCCTGGGTCGCTCGGTGGGAACCCGCAGGTCGCCAAGGAGTCGAAGGGCGAAGGGGGGAGAACGCGGCGGACGTGAAGCCGGACGCCCAGGGACGCGGAGACAGGCAGATGGGCGGGATGAGGACGCCGGACGTGGGATCGTGTGAACGCAACGTACGCAAAGTACGGGAAGTACGCGAAGTAGGCAA
>CAZHKB010000354.1:1670-3131 GCA_964533405.1 uncultured Phycisphaeraceae bacterium
GTACGCAAAGTACGGGAAGTACGCGAAGTAGGCAAGGGGGGTTGAGGCGGGAGATCGGCCGGGGGCTGCTCGGACTCCTCGTCCCGGCTTCGCGCCCTGTGCGTCCTTCGCGTTCAAGCACGATCCGTCGCCAGGCTCCGGTCCCACGCTCTTGTCCGCATCCTCCGCATCTCCTCGCCGTCTTTGCTCACGCCGCGTTCTGCATCTGGCTTTGCATTCGCGCGTGAGTCCGGGCGGCAGCCCGCGTTCCTCCGGGTGGAGACTCATCCAACACACAGGAGGCCCCGATGAACGCTCGCACGAACCGCACCGCCGTCCGCCCCGTCTTGTTCCTGGTTGCCGCAGGCATCGCCTGCCTGCTCGCCCCCGCCGCCTTGGCCGGGCCGGTGCAGGAGGCGTACGCCAGCCGCGTGATCAACTTCGCCAACGGCACGCCCACGACCAGCGGCGTGTACGACCGGACCGACACCTACAACATCGGGGGCACCGACTACCAGGCGTGGCTCCGCCCCGAGAAGGTGACCGAGATCAACAACACGGCCGGCGAGTTCTTCTTTACGACCCTGAACACCTGGGCCGGGGCTTCGGGCTGGACGTTCCAATCGGCCGTGAACACGCTGACCGACAACAGCCTCAAGATCCGCACGTACGACGTGCAGGGGACCGCGACCCGCATCGGCGCGGAGTTCCATGTCGAGTACGTCCCTGCCGGGGCCGACCCCACGGCCAACGTTCACTGGATCCAGGTGATCCGCAACAATCACAACCTGGCGACGGGATATGGCAACCTGGACTTGAAGGTGGACAACCTGGGCTCGACCAGCCCGTACTACGACCACCTCGGGGCCGCGACCAATCGCGAGTTCTACGACTTCCCCGGTCGCACGCAGAACCTGACGCAGTACCACTACTGGGATGCGGAACTGTTCCTGGCGACCGGCCCGGCGGCGGGCTCACCCGGCGCGGTGACGCTGTACCGCACCGGGATGCGGTGGGGCTGGGAGGCGGTGCCGACCCCCGGCTCGCTGGCCCTGCTGGGCATGACCGGCCTTGTTGCGGGTCGCCGTCGGCGGTGAGCCGAGGGGGGTCGATCGGCAGCTCGGGCCAATGAAATATCGCAGGCCGCCCTCCCTCTCGTGGGGAGGGCGGCCTTGATTCTTTTCGCGCGGGAGTCATTCAGGCTGGCCTCAGCGGGACCGGAACGCGTCGGCGATGAAGCGGGCCGCACCGACGAGCAGGAGCACGAGGCCCAACTGATCGCACAGGCTCGAGATGAATCGAAGGATGTTGCTGAGCACCGCGATGCTGAAGAAGCCGCCGATGAGGTTGATCAGGGCGCCCAGGACGAAGAGGGCGACGGCGAAGGTCACCAGCGTCGAGGGGCTGGTGCTGGTGAAGAAGCCCGAGGCCATGCCCATGGCCGCTCCGGGGTTCCGGGGCATGGGGGGGAAGGCGGAGGGT
>CAZHKB010000355.1:0-3128 GCA_964533405.1 uncultured Phycisphaeraceae bacterium
CATACGACCAGTCATTCACCGCCTCGATCGCTCCCGACAGCATCATCCCCATCGAACGCGCCACCCCAGACGCTTCCTGCTCCGACCACTCTGCTCGCTCCACGATCGCCGCATAGAACGCCGCATATCGCGTTGACAACCCAACCGCCCCCGTCGCGGGCAACGAGCTCGTGGTCGCGCCAATCGCAGCAGCCGTCGGCGTGGTCGCGGCAGGCCCCGCACTCTGACCAGCCCTCCCCAGCTCATCGCGAGACTCCGATTCTTCGCCTTCGCCCTCCCTCTCCTCCTCATCGGCATCGCCTCGCATCGCCGCCGCCAGAATTTCCGCGACCTCCTTCGTCTCCGCCATGATCCGCGCGATCGCCTCCCGATCCAGCACCAAGGGCTGGATCTCCCCGGCGGCCGCGCCTCCGTCCGCGCCCGATCCCGCGCGCGCCCAGAGCGCTTCGATCGCCTTCTCCAACTCCCCGTTCTCCAGCCCCAGTGCCCGGTACCCGCTCTTGAGCGCAGTCCGCTCCGCCTCGCCCAGCACCCCATCCGCCGACGCCACCGCCACCAGCAATCGCCCCACGCTCCGCCGCGCGTCGACAGACAGGCCCGCCAGCAGCCGCTTGCCCACCGCCCTCACGCTCGACCCCTTGGCCCGCAGCAGCGCCATCAACGCATCCAGCCTGCGGTGCTCATCCTCCGACAGCTCGAACGCCCGCTCCAGCTCCATCGCGATCGGCGCGAGTTCCCGCTCGTCGGCCTCCCCATCCGCCAGCGCCACCGCCGCCCCCAGCCGCAGCACGCACGACGCCGCCAGGTATCGCGCCGCGGCCTCTTCAGTCCTCTCGTTCGGAATCGCCGTCGAAACCAGCACGACCGACGCATCCCGCGCCATCCCGGCGCCCGTGATTCTCGCATCGGGCTCGAGCGCCATCCCCGCCTCGTCCACCGCCCGCGCCAGCATCGCGCACTGCGACGGCGAGTACGTCGCGCGCTCGGTCCAACTGGGCTGGTCGGCCATCCGCATCGCCGCCACGACATCACCCACACCCACGATCGCGTGCCCCGCGCCGTCCGCGTGCCGAGCCGCCAGTTCCGCCAACCCATCCGCGAACGGGTTCTCCATCCCCACCCTCAGGTCCACAGGCATCGCATCCCACTGCGCCAGCGTGATCGCCGCTCCGCCCGCTGCCCCCGCTCCGCCGACCGCCGCTCCCACCCGCGCCAGCCCACGCAGGTCCTCGATACACCCGTTCCACAACTCCACCAGCGGCGCAAACTGGCTCGCGATCCCCATGGCGTCCGCCACCCGCGTCTGCACCGCCCCGATGGACTGATTCGCCGCCCGATACGACAGCGCCCGCTCCCGCTTCGCCACCCGCAGTACCAGCCCCGCCCCATGCCCTTCCGCGTACCGCGCGTCAAACAACGCGGCGAACCTCTCCCAGACCCGCTCCAGCACCACGCTCCGCTTCGCGCCCGGCTGATGCTCCGCCACGATTCGCGCCATCCACCCCGCCAACGGCACGCCCGCCGGGCCGTCCGTCGCATCCGTCGCACCGGCCGTCGCCCCGCTCGCGCCGCCAGATCGCACGAACCACGCCAGCGCGCTCACCAGACCCTCCTCGCTCGACGATCCCATCCGCGCCGACAGCACCTTCACATCCCGCTCGCTGAACGCCTCTGGTCGGCGCGCCACCAGCGTCCACAGGAACGCACCGGTCTGTCGCATGTACGACACCAGACGACGACCGCCCGCCGCCACCGCCGCTTTCCCGCCGCCGTGTCCGTCACCATCCCGCCCCGCCAGTGCCCGCGCCACCATCTCGCGTACCCGGCACACCTCCTGCACCACCGCCGCCAGATCCAACCCCTCCAGCAGCGCCCGCCGCTCCAGCCCGAAGAAGTGCAACATCAGATACCCGTCATCCACCAACTCCGCTCGCCCCCCCGACAGCCACTTCAAGTACGCGAACCGCTGCTCCGCCGTCAGCCTCGCATAACTCGGCCAATCCCCCGGCCCCTCCGCCCGACTCCGCGGATTTACCGTGAGCGTTCCAATGATCTCGCTCGGGTCCAGCCCCACGCCCGACGCCCGTCGATCCCCCGCCACATACGCCATCGGCCCTGCGATCGCCAACTCGTGCATCCGCAGCGTCGTCCCCGTCCCCATCCACCGCATCTCCGCCCGCGGCTCCAGCACCGCCCCCACCACTCTCCCAGCCGCTCGCGGCCGCGGGCGTGCCGGCTGGGCCCTTCCGGTCCGGCTTGGTGTCGCCCCGCCGCGTGCCACCGTACGCCGCGCCCCGCGCCCCGATGCCCTCGTCTTTGGCGTCCCGCGCGTCGGTCGCCCGATCTTCCGCTCCATCCGCGTTGCAAACCGGACGATCGAGAGCACGATCGCCGCGATCACCACCACGACGACCAGCAGAGCGATCGCGATTCCCGCAAGCGTCTCCATGTCATTGAGCGTATCCGACCCAGCTGGGACACCGGCCGCGGCTTTGGGCGGCTGGTGCTCCCCGCTTCCACGGAACCGGCCGCGAAAGCAGTCGGCCACCACCCATCCACCCGACTGTTGAATCGCGCCCGGAGCGAAAGCAGAACCACAACCCGCGGCCCGGGCCGTTGGTGAGATCGCTTGGTGTCATCTCACACCCGATCCACATCCCGCACCACCCCCGCATCCCCAACCTCCACCCGCACGCACAACTCTGGTCTGTTCAACCAGAACTCCCGCAACCCCCCAACCAGCTCATCCCCGATGATTTCCTCCGCAACCCGCGCCGGAATCAACGCCGGATGCCCGCCGCGTCCCCGAAACACTGGCATGACCGCCCGCGCCCCCGCCGACGCCATCTCCCCCATCAGCCGCACCAATGTCCCCGGCTCGACCCAGGCGTGGTCCCCCAGTTGCAGCAGAACGCCCCGCGTCGCATCCCGCTTCAGCGCGGCCCGCAAGCCCGCCCGCACCGACTCACCCATCGCGGCGTCCGCATCCACCTCCACGCTCTCGTACTCACGCCGCCCCAGCGCGGCCCGCACCGCCAGGCTCTCATGCCCCAGCACCACCACCATCGACTCGCACGCCGACGCCACCGCGTCATAGGCTGCGCACACCAGCGGCACAACCCCCGCCC
>CAZHKB010000356.1:0-3124 GCA_964533405.1 uncultured Phycisphaeraceae bacterium
CATGAGCCCGAGACCAGCCACCCCAGTCCCGCCGGGATCAGCAGCCCCAGCCCCACCCACAGCGGGAACGTGGCCGTCACGAACCGGGCGACCTTGTCCTTGTCAAGGTCCGGCACCAGCCTCGACAGGTCCGTCGGCCTCTTGGCGAACAGCCAGCCGAAGTGCGCGTGGACCGCCCCCTTGATGAGCCCCCACACCCCCGAGTGCTCGCCGTGGTGCGGCGAGTGCGGATCGTCGTGTCGATCCGAGTGCTGGTGATGCCGGCGATGCGTCGCCACCCACCAGTTGAGCGGCCCCTCGGCCGCCATCGACCCCAGAATCCCAAAGGTTGCCCGCACGACCGGGCTGGCGTCGAACGACTTGTGCGTGAACAGGCGGTGATACCCGATCGTGATTCCCAGCCCGGTGAGCACGTACCCGACGAACAACGGGATCAGGTATGCCCAGCCCACTCCCGTGCCCCACAGCAGCATCACCCCGCCGATCAAGGCCAGGAACGGCACCACCACGAACAACGCCGTCGTCACAAGCACCGCCGGGTGCGGCCTCTCCATCGGCTCCGCCTCGTCGTGCAGTTCCAACGCCGCACCCGGCAGCCCCACATCCGGAAGGGTCAGCGCGGACTGTGACGCATCATCGGCGAAGGCTGTCCCCGCGTCGGTGAGCATGGCGGTGTGGTCGGATTGCATGGGGAAGGAGTCGTCCTTGAGTGGAGAAAAGACATCGCCCAACGGAGTGCCCAAGACCCAGCGCTCGGGACAACATGTGAGCCAGATTCAACCCGCGTCGCGGGGGGATGAGCAAGACCGGCACCCCTGCGTTCGCCGTCGGCACCTGACTGGATGCCGCATGGTAGCGTCACGGGGTGACCCCAGACCTTCCACCATCGACCTACGCCAACCGTGTGCCTTCCGTGAATGTTCCTACACTCACACCGCATGGGGCGAATCGACGACATCTTCATCGGCCTGCGATCCTCTGGACGCAGAGCGCTCATGCCGTTTCTTTGCGGCGGGCACCCCGCCCGCGGAGACCTCGCACGCCTGATTCCCGCACTCGAAGCCGGCGGCGCGAGCATCATCGAGGTCGGCATCCCCTTCTCCGATCCCATCGCCGACGGGCCCATTGTCGCCGCCGCCATGCACGACGCACTCCAGGCCGGCGCCACGCCCGCGACCGTCATGGAAGAGATCGCCGCCGTTCGCCCGCGAACCAACGTGGGCCTGGTCGCCATGGTCAGCGTATCAATCGTCTGGCGCATGGGCGGCCCACGCGGGTTCGTCGAACGCGCCACCCAGGCTGGCTTCGACGGATTCATCTTTCCCGACGCCCCGCTTGAGGAATCTGAGTTCTTGCTCCGCGCCGCCCGCGACGCCGGCAAGTCCGCCAGCCTCCTCATCGCCCCCACCACCCCACCCGCCCGGGCCGAGCAGATTGCAAAGGGAAGCACGGGGTTTCTCTATCTCCTGACGAGGTCAGGGATTACGGGCGAACAGAGCGAGGCGCCCGACGTCAGCGCGAGGGTCCGGCAACTCCGGGAGATGACCGACCTGCCCATCGCGTGCGGGTTTGGTATCTCGACGCGTGAGCACGTCAGGGCGGTGGTCGCCCACGCCGACGCCGCCATCGTCGGCAGCGGGCTGGTCCGGCGAATCTCCGAATCAGCCAAGGCAGGCCGCGATCCGGCGGTGGATGCGAAGGTCTTTATTGGTCAGTTGGCGTCGGGCCTGCCCGCGCCCGCCGTCCGCGCTTGAAAAATGCTGGAAGCCTGCCACAATCTGCCGAGCGCGGCCCGGCCTGCCGCCGGAGCCCCAGATGCGAGTACTCGTGAGCCACACCCCACGACAACGCCCGTGATCCGCGGCTCCCACCGGTTGGCGGGGGTTGGCATCCCATCCTTCCCGGTTCCTCAGGGTGTGCTTCGAGACCGGCTTCCGACTTTCCGACTTCCGACCGATGTTTGGTGGCGATTCAGCGGGAGGGCTTTCCCGCGGACGGCGTCGGTGTTGAACCAATCCGCCGCAACCGACAACGCCCGCCAACCCCGGCACGAAGCCAGCCTTTGCGTCAAGATACGACCGCCGCACAGCCCTTCCTCTCATGGAAGGTCCAGCATGGAGAGCACATGAGCACGCACGCGATGGAGCATGGAGCGGGCCACTCGGCCTCGCACCACGGTCGGGCCGGGATGAATGGCAAAGCCTCCTCCAACGGCCAGGCCAAGAGCCACTCCCGCCAGGACCAGCTCTTCGCCGTCGACGTGTTCACCGAGCAGGCGATGCAGGACCGCCTTCCCTCGGGCGTGTTCAAGAAACTCGTGCGCACCATCCGCCAGGGCGACCGCCTGTCACCCGAACTGGCCGACATCGTCGCCGCCGTCATGAAGGACTGGGCGCTCGAGAACGGCGCGACCCACTACACCCACTGGTTCCAGCCCCTCACGGGCCAGACCGCCGAGAAGCACGACGCCTTCCTCTCCTCCAGCCCCACCGGGCGGGCCATGAACGAGTTCTCCGGCTCCGCGCTCGTCCAGGGCGAGCCCGACGCCTCGTCATTCCCCTCCGGCGGCATCCGCACCACCTTCGAGGCCCGTGGCTACACCGCCTGGGACCCCACCAGCCCCGTCTTCATCAAGCGCGGCCCGGGGTTCGGCACCCTCTGCATCCCCACCGTCTTCGTCGCCTGGACCGGCGAGGCCCTCGACAAGAAAACCCCGCTCCTGCGCTCGATGGAGGCCCTCTCCGAGCAGGCACTGCGGCTGCTGAACATCCTCGACCCCGCGATGAACGCCACCCGCGTCAGCGCCACCGTCGGCGCCGAGCAGGAGTACTTCCTCATCGATCTCGAGCACTTCCGCCAGCGGGCCGACCTGGTCACGACCGGGCGCACGCTCTGCGGCCTGCGTCCACCAAAGGGCCAGCAGCTCGAGGACCACTACTTCGGGGCCATCCCCACCCGCGTCATGGCGTTCATGGAGGCGGCCGAGCACGAGCTGTATCGCCTGGGCGTCCCGGTCAAGACCCGCCACAACGAGGTGGCCCCGGGCCAGTTCGAGCTCGCCTGCGTCTATGAGGGCGCCAATCTGGCGTGCGACCACCAGATGCTGGTGATGGAGGTCCTGCGC
>CAZHKB010000357.1:0-3122 GCA_964533405.1 uncultured Phycisphaeraceae bacterium
GGCCTCTACATCCCGCCCTTGCATCAGAGCTCCGGCGACGTGCGCGTGGACGGCGGCGGCGGCGACCTGCTGGGTGAGGTCTTCGGGGAGGGGGTCGGGCCAGGCGATGCGGAGGGATCGCTGGGCGGGGGTGGTGTTGAGGATGCCCGCGGAGTCGAGGGCGGCCAGGATGTGGCGTGAGGCTTCGAGGATGCCCCGCCCGTAGGCGATACGCTTGCGTGCGGTGCGGGCGAGCAGGCTCAGCAGCGTGATGCGCAGGGCGTTGGCGGAGGAGAGGTTGCCGATTTTGGCACGGACGACGCCTCCGGCGAGCGGGGGGACGCCTGAGATCTTGTCCATGGCCTCGCGGATCTCGTCGATGTGGCGCGACTCGCTGGGGGCGTCGGAGTCGCCGCCGAAGGGGGCGATGGAGGCGTCGGGGTTGTCGGTGGCGAAGACGCGGCCCGGGCCGATGAGCGTGCCGTCAAACGTGTCGAAGCCCTTGGCGAGGAACATGCGGAACGACTGGAGAGTGACGCGGCTGGCGCGGTCGGAGAGGCGGGTGTTGAGCTCGTCCTGGAGTGGGATGAGCGGCTCGACCTCGGACAGGCCCGTGTAGTGGAAGGGCTGGGCCATGTTCTGGATGTGTACGACCGGGAGGCGGCCCTCGAAGTGGGGGTCGGCGGATTCCTCGATGACCTCGCCGTCGCGGATGACCTGGCGCCAGCCGGGGGCCAGCAGTTCGATCTGGGTGACCAGCTGGCGGGTGGGGCGTGCTGAGTCGGGATTGAGTTGGTTGAGGGACTGGGTGGTGGCGATGGCGTACGCGTCGAGCTGGCGGAAGTCGTGGGGAGATTGGATGGGGATGCCGCGGGTGGGTTCGATGACTTCGATGCGGAGGGCTTCGGCGGCGAGGGCGGGGGTGGAGTCGGGCGATTGCGGCGAGGGCGCGCGCCTGCCCAGGGCGGCAAGCACGCCACCCGCGCGGGAGCGGTCGTCGACCCGGACGAGCAGGTCGACGTGGCCGTAGACGTGGCCCAGCAGCGCGATGTCCTGGAGGAGTGAGATTCCGCCGGAGGCTTCCCAGACGGCGTCGAGGGCGGCCTCGATCTGGCGGGCGCGGGGCTCATCGGCGAGGTTGGAGAGGATGCGTATGGGTCGGCCCACCATGAAGTCGACCATGGTCTGGAGGCGCCAGGCGATGTCGTTCTCGATGACGATCTCGGGCGAGTTCTTCCAGCGGTCATCGAGTCGCGGGTCGTTGCCGGCGGGGCGGAGGCGAGGGGGGAGGCCGGCTTCCTGGGCGTGGCGTGTGCGACGTGAAGCCCAGGGGGCCATGCCGACCGTCTCGGGCGCGTTCCTGAAGTACGTCCAGAGTCGCTCAAGGCGCGGCAGGGAGTCGCGCCGGTGCTCGTCGATGGCGAGCGTGAGCAATGCCTGTTCAAGGCCGACGTTGGGAAGCGTGAGACGGTCGGACATGGCGCACCCCCTGGGGTTGATTGGCACAGGCGTGGCCTGTGGGTGGTCGTGGTGGCACAGGCTTGGAGCCTGTGTCCGGGTTGGTTGGCGGGGTCGATTTGTGCGACCCTCTATCCCTCCCCCCATGGCACGGGTTTGTGCGCGCGCCGATGATCCACGATTTCGCGAAAAGCGGGTTTGAGGCCTTGCTTTGTCGAGCGGATTTTTCTTATTTTTGCGCGCACAAATCTGCGCGCTCACCTTTGGGCGCAACGGGCCGTCGATGGCGGTCCTGGGCGGTCCTGGAGTTCACCACAGAGGTACCGAGCGCACCGAGGCAGGCGGGGATGGGGGGAGGCGGGTGGCGTGGCCGCGGCATGGAGCGCGCACGCGGTCTACGCGCCGGCGCGTCGGCGCCGATGGGGCCGGCGCGCGACGTGCCACCGAGTCATACGAACTCGCGATGGAACACGGGCGTCGCCTTGCCACCCATCGCCGCGTTGGGCGATCGGTGCCTCGGTCACAACCGGCCAAGCCGCATCGAGCGTGCGGAGCGGTATAGACCGGGGACATCCCTGACAGTGTTCGGGGACATGGTTGACACTGAGCGCGGCATGATGTGGGACCTTGAAGGAGGTCCGGTATGCCGTGGGAAGCGAGGTCGATCGTGTGGCAGCGTGGGGATTTCGTGGCGTTGGCCAGCGTGGCCGGGGCGAGCGTGTCGGGCCTGGCCGCACGCTCGGGGTTGGCGGGCAGAGCGCGCGGGCGCGGCGATCGCGCGTCGATTGGCGTGCCCGCTCAACGCAGCAAGCGCGCCACCGGGGCGACGTGACTCGGTGACACGGTTCAGCAGCCGGCGGCGAAGATGGTGAGGTAGTAGAAGAAGTCGTCGTTGTTGATGACGCCGTTGGGGACGCCGTAGCCCAGGGAGCCTGGGATGGCGGTGGTGGTGAGGTCAGCGACGGCGAGGTTTGCGGCGGCGAACTGGGAGAGGTAGTAGAAGAAGTCGTCGTTGTTGAGGATGCCGTTGGGCACGCCGAAGCCGGGCTGCCCGGGGATGGCGCCGGTGGTCAGGTCGGGTTCACAGGTGGCCGCGGCGATGAAGTGCGTGCCGTTGTCGAGGTTGAGCCAGCCCAGGTTCTCCGCCCAGGCGTAGCCGCGGAAGCGACTGGCGACGGCGTCCCAGCGTGCGTGCTGGTTGAAGGCGGTGAGTGTGGGCGCGGTGTTGAAGTTGATCCAGCCCAGGTTCTCGCCCCAGGCCAGGCCGGACATGACGCCGCTGGCGGCGATATTGACGCCGAAGTCCAGGCCGGTGAGGTTGGCGTAGGCGACGCCGTTGACGGGGGTTCCGTCGCCGGTATTGATCCACCCGCAGTTCTCGCTCCAGATGAACCCGGCAAGGAAGCGTGGGTTGGAGCCGGATGGGAGGAGTCGGACGCCCTGAATGGTGGCGTTGGCGTCCCGCCAGTTGGTCCAGCCGATGTTCTCCTGCCATGCGTACTTGGCGGTGGGGAGGATGGAGGACTGGGCGATCGCCGGGGCGGCGGCCGTGGCGAGGCAGGAGGCGGCGAGGCACGGGAGGAAGCGGCGGGTGCTCTGGCTCATGGGGGTATCTTCGCTGAAAGTTCGGGTGGATGCAAGGGATATCGTGCAATACGCAGGGAGGCCCGGGCGGGGGCCACGCG
>CAZHKB010000358.1:0-3117 GCA_964533405.1 uncultured Phycisphaeraceae bacterium
GCCCCCGCCCATCCCAACGCCGCCTCGCGCGACCAGATCATCGCCGCCCTGCGCCACATCCTCGGCAACGACCCGAACCTGGCCGGGGTGGAATCCACCCTAACCGCCGGCGCCCTGATCCTGGGCCTGCCCTCGATCCTGGGCCTGCCCGTCCCCAGCCCGCGCCTGGCCGCTCGCTCCGCACTCGACCTGGCCGACGACCCCGACGCCGTCTCCACCGGCCCCGTGGTCGCACGGTTCGGCGCTCCCTCGCTCATCCTCCCGCCAGACCACGCCCTCGAACTGCTCGAAGCCATCGCCGAGGTCGCCGCCAACGCCTTCGAGGAGCACCCCGAAGTCTCCCTCGGCCGCTCGGTCGATTACTTCGCCGCCCTCGCGCGCCTGGCCCGCCACCTGCTCGCCCAGCAGCGCTTCGTCCCCATGCTTGTCAACCGCCGCGAAGGCGGCCTGGGCGCCTCGTGGCGCCCCTGGCTCGCAGACGAAGCCACCACCCGCCGCTACACCGCAATCGTCGCCGCCATGCCCCCCGTCGCCCGCGCCGGCGTCGATGCCCTGGCCCACGACCCGTGGCAGATGTCCGAGGCCTTCCTCGCCGCCGTCGTCGACGCCCAGTGCCGTCGCGTCATGCGCGATGAGAACATGTTCGAGACAATCGACGGCATCGACCCCGCCCGCGACGTCCAGGTCGCCTGGCTCACCGGCCTGCTCGGTGAGGCCCGCGAGGTGCCCACCACCCCCGCCACCCGCCAGGAAATGACACGCCGCGTCCGCACCTGGGTCGCTGGCCTCGAAGACCGCGGTGCCTCCGCCGCCTGGCGCCTGCTGCTCCACCTCCGCGAGCCCGATGTCGTCCAGGCCATCGCCGGCGCGCCCTCGCCATCCCCCGCCGAGACCGACGGCTCCGACCTCTCCTGGCGACTCACCTTCCACCTCCAGGCCGTGGGCGACGAGTCCGTCGCCCTCGACGCCGAGGACATCTGGCTGCTCGCCGGCGAGGGCATCACCCTCTCGGGCCGCCGCTGCGACCAGCCCCGCGAACTGCTCCTCCGCGAACTCGGCCGCGCCAGCCGACTCTACAAGCCCCTCGAAAAGGCCCTCTCCGACGCCGAGCCCTCAGGCCTCACCCTCACCACCAAACAGGCCTACGAGTTCCTCCGCGAAGCACGCCCCCTCCTCAACGAACAAGGCTACGGCGTCCGCATCCCCGACTGGTGGGACAGCCCCCTCGCCCGCCTGGGCGCCCGCCTCCGCATCGAGGCCGACGAGCCCACCAACCCCGAAGACCCCTCAGGCGTCGTCGCCCCCGCCTCCCCAAGTGTCGGCCTCTCCACCCTGGTCAACTACAAGTGGGAGATCTCGCTCGGAGACATCACCCTCTCCCTCCACGAGTTCGAGCAGTTGGCCAACAAGAAAACGCCACTCGTCCGCGTCGCCGGCAAGTGGGTCGAGATCCGCCCCGAAGACGTTCGCGCCGCCATCAAGTTCATCGGCGAGAACCCCGGCGGCAAGGTTCGCCTCATCGAGGCCATGCGCTTGGCTTACGCCTCCGACACCAAAACCACCGGCCTGCCCGTCGTCGGCCTCGAGGCCCAGGGCTGGGTCGCCGCCATCCTCGCCGGAGACGCCGGCAACGACAGCGTGCCCACCCTCGAAACCCCGCAGACCTTCATCGGCACCCTCCGCCCTTACCAGAAGCGAGGCCTGGCCTGGATGGCCTTCATGGAACGCGCGGGCCTTGGCGTCTGCCTCGCCGACGACATGGGCCTGGGCAAGACCATCCAGCTCCTGGCCCTCATGATGCACGAGCGCGAACTCGCCGACCGCGCCGCCTCCACGCCGCTCACCCCGGCCCTCGACGCCCCGACCGCCGCGCCCAACCCGCCCGCGGACCATGCCATCGCCGCCGACATCACCCCGATCGATGCACCCGACCCCGACACATTCGCCGCACGCAATCGCGCCGCCCTCATCCGCGCCGCCGTCGGACCCACGCTCCTGGTCGTTCCCATGTCCGTCGTCGGCAACTGGATGCACGAGACCAAACGCTTCTGCCCCACCCTCATCGTCCACGTCCATCACGGCGTCGACCGCCCCGTCGGCGATGCCTTCGTCACCAAAGCCGCCGAAGCCGACCTCGTCATCACCACCTACGCCCTGGCCCACCGCGATCGCGAGACCATCGAGCGCATCCCCTGGCACCGCATCGTCCTCGACGAGGCCCAGTACATCAAAAACCCCGCCGCCAAGCAGACCCAGGCCGTTTGCTCCATCAACTCCCAGCGACGCATCGCGCTGACCGGCACCCCCGTCGAGAACCGCCTCTCCGAACTCTGGTCCATCATGGACTTCCTCAACCCGGGATACCTCGGCGGACCCACCACCTTCCGCACGCGCTTTGCCATCCCCGTCGAACGCTACCGCGACCCACGCCGCGCCGAGCAACTCCGCGGCCTGATCCGCCCCTTCATCCTCCGCCGACTCAAAACCGACCCCACCGTCGTCTCCGACCTGCCCGACAAGATCGAGTCCCGCGAGTTCTGCCACCTCACCACCGAGCAAGCCACTCTCTACGAGCAATGCGTCAAACGCATGCTCACCGAAGTCGAACGCTCCGAGGGCATCCAGCGCCGCGGCCTGGTCCTCGCCACCCTCATCAAACTCAAGCAGATCTGCAACCACCCCTCCCAGATGCTCAAGGACCTCACCGAGGGCATGGCACCCTCCCTCGGCCGCTCCGGCAAGTGCATCCGCCTCATCGAGATGCTCGGCGAAGTCCTGGCCGAGGGCGACCGTGCCCTGGTCTTCACTCAGTTCCGCCAGATGGGCTCCATCCTCGTCCAGCTCCTCCAGCGCGAGCTCGGCCGAGACGTCCTCTTCCTCCACGGCGGCACGCCCCAGAAGGCCCGCACCTCCATGGTCGACTCCTTCCAGAGCCCCGGCTCCAAGCACCCGATCCTGGTCGTCTCCCTTAAGGCCGGCGGCGTCGGCCTCAACCTCACCGCCGCCACCCACGTCTTCCACTTCGACCGCTGGTGGAACCCCGCCGTCGAGAACCAGGCCACCGACCGCGCCTACCGCATCGGCCAGACCCGCACCGTCCAGGTCCACAAGTTCGTC
>CAZHKB010000359.1:0-3113 GCA_964533405.1 uncultured Phycisphaeraceae bacterium
TCCCTTCCCCGTGCCCGCCTTCATCTCCCACGCGTCCACCGCCTCCACCCTCGCCGTCCTCGCCGACGCCCACCGAACCGACGGCCAACTCGCCTGCCTTGAAGACTGGGTCCCCACCGCCAAGCCCATGCACCGCCACACTCGCCAGGCTCAAGCCCTCTACGCCCTTGAAGGCACGCTCACCCTCGACCTCGAGGGCACCCAGCACACCCTGCCCGGTCACCCAAGCCTCGTTCCCCCGCATCATGTCCGCCGCCGCCGCCCACGGGATCACGATCGCCGTTCCACCCGGCGCGTGACGGCCCACGCAACAAGCGCCGCCCCTGTTCCGGGGGGACATGCTTCCATCTCGCCGCACAAAGTCATGGGATTCACCACAACCCCGCGTTGTCTTGGGTGATCGCGTACACCGCGCTTGCATTCGCGCGCGCCCGTCGGTATCGTGTGTGACCACGGATTCATCGTCCACCCACAGGAGAATTCACATGAAACTCGCTGGCACGTTGAGCCTCCTAGGCTCGCTCGCGGTCACCCTGTGCGCCGGCTCTGCCGTCGCCGCCGACATCGTTTTCCAGCAGGACCCCGTGGGCGCCTCGTTCTTGGGCCCGTTCGCCAACTTCAACCACGCCATCACCACCCAGCAGATCGCCGATAACTTCTCCCTGGCCACTGCGGCCAGCGTCTCTGAGATCGCCTGGTGGGGCTGGACGTACAACAACCAGACCAACGACTCGAGCGGCACGGGCAACCTCGTCGCCTTCGACGTGCGGATCATGGCCAGCGACGGCATCGCAGGCGCGCCCTCTACCGTCATCCACCAGGAGACCATCCCCATGGGCTCCATTCTTGTGGGCGTTTACCTGCCGGTCCCCTTGTTCGGCGGCGACACGTTCTCCTTCTCGGCCCCGTTGATCGCGTCCGTCCCCCTGGCCGCCGGCACCCAGTACTGGATCGCCATCAACGCCGTGGTCTCCGACACCACCAACAGCGGCGACCTCTTCGTCTGGCTCGAGAAACCCGCACCGCCCAACAGCGCGATCGACGACATCGCCCTGGACGGCCTGAGCGACCCGCTCGACGGAACCTGGGTACTCGCCGACTCCGACTACAACTTGACCTTCCAGATCCTCGCCATCGCCGACACCGATGCCGACGGCCTCACCGACACCGACGAAACCACCATCTGGTTCACCAACCCCCTCGACCCCGACACCGACAACGACGGGCTACTGGATGGCACGGAAGTTGGGTTGGCGACGTGCGTCAGCCCGCTCATCGCCGATTCCGACGGCGACACGCTGTCCGACGGCGCCGAAATCGGGCTTGGGACCAACGCGTGTGCGGTCGACTCCGACGGCGACGGCATCCCGGACCCGCTCGATGCCCTGCCCAACACCGCCAACTCCTCCAACAGCCAGGTCGCCGAGGCCCTCCGCGGCGTGGGCGATGTCATCGAGTCCTTCCCCCTCTCGGCCTTCAACGCCCCCAACAACAACGCCCGGGCCGCTCGCCGAAACGCCCTCGCCAACCGCTACTACGCCGCCGCCCTGTTCGCCCAGATCGGCCTGGACCTCCCGGCCGCCATCCTCGTCTTCACCGTCGAACTCCGCATCGACGGCGACTCCAGCCCGCCGGACTGGATGCTCGACTCGGTCGACCGCGACCTGCTCCGCATCTTCACCGACCTGACCCTCGACATGCTCACCTGATCGAGTCCACCAATCGCGAATGTGGTGCGGGGCGGCCCATCCTGGGCCGCCCCGTGTTTTTTGCCCCAGAGCAGTGCCACCGACTCACCCCGGCCTTTCGGGTCAGTCGGTGGCACGGACCCGGCTTGTGACGACACCCACCTACCATCCCCCATGCCCAGCCCCCTCGTCATCCTCTGCCCGGGCCAGGGCGCCCAGGCCATCGCGATGGGCAAGGCCTGGCACGACGCCTCACCCGAATCCCGCGCCATCTTTGACGCGGCCGACCGCATCCTCGGCTCGCGCCTGGGCGGCCCGCTCTCCATGCTCTGCTTCCAAGGCCCGGACACGCTCCTCAACCGGACCGATGTCTCCCAGCCCGCCATCTTTGTGACCTCCGCCGCCTGCTGGGCTGGCCTGTGCGCCAGGTGGGGCCTGGGCCCCGCCGAAGCCCCGCTCCTCACCACCGCCGGCCTCTCCCTGGGCGAGTACACCGCCCTCTACGTCGCGGGCGCCGTTTCCTTCGAGGATGCCCTCGAACTGGTCACTCTTCGCGGGCGCGCCATGCAGGACGCCGCCGAGGCCACCCCGTCGGGCATGGTCGCCCTGATCGGGGCCGACGAACCTCAGGCCCGCGACGTGTGCGCCGCCGCCTTAGCCGACTACCCCGGCGATGTGCTGGTGCCCGCCAACTTCAACGCCCCGGGCCAGATCGTCATCAGCGGTTCCAAGGCCGCCTGTGAGCGAGCGGCCAAGGCCGCCGGCGAGAAGGGTCTTCGCGCCACTCCTCTTCCCGTGGCTGGCGCGTTCCATTCGCCGATCATGGCCCCGGCCGCGGAGCGTCTGGCGGCCGCTCTCGCCAGCACCTCCATCCGCGACCCCCGTTGCGAGGTGCTCTCGAATGTAACCGCCCGCCCCCACGCCGGCGGGAATCCGGGCGCGACCACGCCGATTTCCGGTACGATGGGAGGGGCGACTCTCGCGGACTCGATCCGCCGCCGCCTCGTCGAACAGCTCACCAGCCCCGTCCGCTGGGCCGAGTCCTGCCAGTGGATGATCTCCAGCACCCTCGCCGGGAACCCGACGGCCCAGCTGCACGAACTCGCTCCCGGCAAGTCCCTCGCCGGCCTCATGCGTCGAATCGACAAGTCCGCCAAAGTCACCAGCCACGATACACCGCAAGACTGAGTCCCCAAGCCCAACCGAGCTGGCCGCGCGAGCGGTCGGCCACCTCCCACCAACCCTCGCCTCCCCTCTCCGCCACACCCCACGGAGCCTCACCGTGAAGCCCTCTCCCAAATCCGCCCTCTTGGCCACCACGATCGCCTCTACGCTGGCGGTCACCACGAGCCTGTCCCCGTTCTTCATCACAACGGTCGGTGTCGTCGGCGTCGCGACGCTGGCCGGCTGCAACAAGCCCAAGCC
>CAZHKB010000360.1:0-3113 GCA_964533405.1 uncultured Phycisphaeraceae bacterium
CCCCACGATTCCAGCAACATCCACCCCCGCCCATCCGTATCGACGCATGAACCGCCGCGCCTCGGATTGGACCGAGAACGCCGCAACTCGCAACCCCCGCGTTGACACGCCCGCCCACCAGCGGGTACGTTTGAGCCTCGCGGGCGGAGAGATGGGAAAGGCATGGCCGCCGAACTGACCACGCAACACGCTCAAGATCGCCCGGGCGGGCGCCCAAGCCAACACGCGGATGCACACGCCAGCGACCAATCCTCCTATGGCCTCGCCCCCGATCCGGTGGAATCCCGCCCCGCATCGGGCAATGATCGCGCTCGCGCCCACACCACACAGCCCCACAACCCCGCCCCGGCACGCCTCGAACCCAAGCCCGTCCAACGCTTCAGCACTCCTCTCCACCCCGCCCGCATGAGCCAGAACGCCGGTCAACCAGGTCGATCCAGCCACGCCTCCTCCGGCGGCTCTGGCCCGCTCCCCATGGGCGAGGACACAACCCCCCTCTCCAGCTCCCCGCTCCCCGCGCCCGGCATGCGCGAGGTCGAGCAGGCCATCCAGGACGTCGCCAAGGGCGAGACCAACCTCGACACCCTCGTCAGCCGCCTGGTCATCGACAACGGCCTCGCGACCGAAGAGGAAGTCCAGCACTGCCTCGCCATCGCCCGCCAGGGCCACGTCGACGAGAGCCAGAAGTCCCTGGTCCAGCTGCTGGTCGACAACGAGTACGTCACCAAGCGCCAGATCAGCCGCCTGCGCCAGATCCTCGAAGCCGAACGCTCGGGCCAGAAGATCCCGGGCTACACCGTCCTGGGCAAACTCGGCGCGGGCGCCATGGCCGCCGTCTACAAGGCCCGCCAGATCAGCCTCGACCGCACGGTCGCCATCAAGATCCTGCCCAAAAAGTTCTCGACCAACCCGCAGTTCATCGAGCGTTTCTACGCCGAGGGCCGCGCCGCCGCCGCCCTCAACCACCCCAACATCGTCCAGGCCTACGACGTCGGCAAGGCCGGTGAGCTCTACTACTTCGTGATGGAGTACGTCGAGGGCCGCACGGTTTACGACGACATCGTGACCCACAAGCGATTCGGTGAGAAGGACGCCATCGAGATCGTCATGCAGGTCGCCGAGGCTCTGCAGCACGCCCACGCCAAGGGCCTCATCCACCGCGACGTCAAGCCCAAGAACATCATCATCACCCGCGAGGGCGTCGCCAAACTCGCCGACATGGGCCTGGCCCGCGCCGTCTCCGACAAGGAGATGGCCGAGGCCGAGGTCGGCAAGGCCTTCGGCACCCCGTACTACATCTCCCCCGAGCAGATCCGCGGCGAGAAGAACATCGGCCCCCAGGCCGACATCTACTCGCTCGGCGCCACCCTCTACCACATGGTCACCGGCTCCGTGCCGTTCGAGGGCAAAAACCCCTCGGCCGTCATGCACAAGCACCTCAAGGCCGAGCTCGTCCAGCCCGACCACGTCAACCCCAAACTCTCAGGCCACATCTCCGAGATCATCGAAATGATGATGGCCAAAGACGTGGGCAAGCGCTACCAGAACTGCCGCGACCTCCTCGCCGACCTCCGCGCCGCACGCGAGGGCAAGCCCCCGCCCATCGCCCACAAAGACATGATGGACTCGGCCTCGCTCGCCCGCCTCGCCGCCGCCGAAGCCAGCGCCACCCCCGTTGGCGCCATGCCCATCGACAACAGCCCCGCGGGCGAGAGCGTCCTGGCCCAGCCCCTCTTCATTGTCCTGGTTGTCCTGCTGGGCCTCTCCGTCGCCGGAAACTTCATCCTGCTGCTCACCCGCGGCGCGTGAGTAGCCGCGCCGTGCCACCGAGTCACGCCCGCTTCGCGGCGTTGCTCGGTGCGATGTGCCCACACCAACTCCCTCACCCACACCCTCCCCGGCCCGAGGGCGCACCAACCGACATCGCCCACCACGCCTTCGTTCCGCGCTCCCCCGCGCACCCAGCTTTTCACAAGACATCCCATCCCAACGACCCCCGCCATACCCTTGCCGCGATGCTCGACCTCCTCAACTCCATCGAGTCCGAAGCCCTTGCGGCGCTCCCCCGCGCCGCCACGCCCGACTCCCTCGAATCCTGGCGCATCGCCTACCTCGGCCCCAAGGGCCAGCTCAAGTCCGCCATGGCCTCCCTCAAAGACGTGCCCAAGGACCAGAAGCCCGCCGTCGGCGCCCGCCTCAACGCCGTCCAAAAATCCCTCACCGACGCCTTCGAATCCCACAGACTCGCCCTCTCCGCCGCCCCCTCCGCCAGCGGGGCAGCCTCCGGCCCCCTCATCGACCCAACCCTCCCCGCTCTCCTGCACTCCGAAGCCATCGGCCGCTCCCACATCATCACCCGCGTCCGCAACGAACTCGTCGAGGTCTTCGCACGCCTGGGCTTCGACGTCGCCGACGGCCCCGAACTCGAAGACGACCAGCACAACTTCGTCAAACTCAACATCCCGCCAGAGCACCCCGCCCGCGACCCCATCGACAACTTCTACGTCGATCGCCCCGGCTCGGTCGCAACCCCCCGCATGCTCCGCTCCCAGACCAGCACCGTCCAGATCCGCGTCATGGAAGCCGCCGTCAAGAACGGCGCGGGCCCGCCCATCAAGATCGTCTCCCCAGGACGCGTCTATCGCCCCGACACCGTCGACGCCACCCACTCCTTCATGTTCCACCAGATCGAGGGCCTCAGCCTCGGCCGCGGCGTCTCCATGGCCGACCTCAAAACCACCCTCCTTCAGTTCGCCCGCGCCTACTTCGGACCCGATGCCCAGATCCGCCTCCGCCCTTCCTACTTCCCCTTCACCGAACCCTCCGCCGAGTTCGACATGATGATCGCCCTCCGCCCCGAACAGCCCCCGCGCTGGATCGAACTCGGCGGCTGCGGCATGGTCGACCCCGCCGTCCTCACCATGTGCGGCATCGACCCCGAAATCTGGACCGGCTTCGCCTTCGGCTTCGGCATCGAACGCCTCGCCATGGGCAAATATAAGATCCCCGATATCCGCATGCTCTACGAGAACGACATCCGCTTCCTCGAGCAGTTATAATCTCCGACCCGCGAACGCGCCAGCACCCGGCTGGACCACCATACGTCCCTGCAT
>CAZHKB010000361.1:0-3105 GCA_964533405.1 uncultured Phycisphaeraceae bacterium
CCTCTACCATCGGCCTATGGCCCTGTCGGTCACCGCTTTCGAGCCCACCCCCAACCCCAACGCCATCAAGTGTCTGGTGCAGCCCACCACCGGCGACCGGATCAGGTCCTACTTCAACGCGAGCCAGGCCGAGGGCGACCCGCTCGCGATGGCCCTGTTCGCCATCCCGGGCATCACCCATGTGCTCATCCACACCACGTTCATCACCCTGTGCAAGACGCCCCAGACCGGCTGGCCCGCCGTCAAAACGGCCATAAAAAGGGTGCTGCGTGAGCACGCGTAAGCAGGCCGCCCCCCCTCGCCCCATCGCGGCGTTGAGCGATGGGCAGAGGGGCGCGCAGACGGGTGTGCCGGCCCCGATCCCGTGTCCCGCCACGCTGGCATCCGCTGTCGAATCCTGGTTTCGCCACGCCGCCCGTCCCCTTCCATGGCGCACGACCCCCCGCGACCCTTGGGCATCGCTCGTCAGCGAGGTCATGGCCCAGCAGACGCAGATCGCCCGCGTGCTCGAGCGGTTCCCGGAGTTCCTGGCCCGATTCCCGACGCCCGCCGCCCTCGCCGCCGCCGATGAGCAGGTCGTTCTGGCGATGTGGTCGGGCATGGGGTACTACCGGCGGGCCCGCCTGCTGCACGCGGCGGCCCGGGCGATCGTCGCCGACCACGCCGGCCGCGTGCCCGAGTCGATCGATGCGCTCCGAGGCCTTCCCGGCATTGGGCGGTACACCGCCGGTGCCATCGCCTCGATCTCGCTGGGGCGTCCCGAAGCGATCGTGGACGGCAACGTCGCCCGCGTCCTGCTCCGCGTCCACGGGCACGAGGGGCGCGCCGGCGACCGCGCCACCGACGCCTGGTGCTGGGCGCGCGCCGGCGATCTGGTCGCCCTTGCCCGCGACCCGGCCGCCTTCAACGAGGGTCTTATGGAACTGGGCGCGATCGTCTGCACCCCCCGCGCCCCCCGCTGCGACCAGTGTCCGCTCGCCGACGTGTGCATCGCGCGCCGTGAGAACTCCCAGGATCGCATCCCCGCGCCCAACGTGCGGCGGCAGACTCCCATCGTCCACGCCCTCGTGCTCATCGCCCGAAACTCGGGCGGCCAGGTCCTGGTCGAGCAGCGCCCTGTCACCCCGCGCGGCGGCGGCATGTGGGCCGGCATGTGGCAACTGCCAACCCTCGAAGCGCCCACCGCACCCACCGCCGCCGCCCGGCTCGCTTGGGCGCATGGCCCCACCGGGCGTGCCGTCCTGGCCCTCAAACACCAGACCAGCCATCGCCTGTTCCACTTCGAGGTGCGACGGGCCGAGTGCGACGCGGCCCGAGCGAAGGCCCTCGGACAGCACGCCGACCGGAAGTGGATCGCCTTGGCAGACGCGGCCCGGCTCCCCATGTCCAACCCGCAGCGCAGGATGCTCAGGCTGGCGGAGTGACGTGCGCTTAACCACGTTTCTGCGCGAATCCGGAACAATCACCACAGAGACACAGAGGAAGGCAGGGCGCGGATCAAGGCATGGAAGCCAACTCACCAGACCTCGCTTCCCAAGCCTCTCCCCCATCCCTGCCTGTCTGTGTGCTCTCCGTGCCTCTGTAGTGAAACTGGTTCTCGAGCGTCGAGACGCGCAGGTATTTGGTGGAAGCCGAGTCCGCCGCCGCGGCCTTACGGCTGCGGCTCTGTGCCGGGCACCGCCAGATCGGCCCACACCGGAAAGTGGTCGCTCGGAAACCGCGCCCGCCCCGCGGGAACATGCCGCCAGACGCCCCCGCGGATCACCTCGATCTTCGCCGACGGGATCACGTAGTCCGCCCGCTTGCCCCACGTCGCGGTGTCCATCGCATCGATCGGACCGTCCCGCCCCTCCACCATCACCTCGCTCTCGGGCACAAAGGCCGGGTTCACCCGCGGGCTGGCCAGCACCACGTCCCGCAGCGCGTTGCCCACGCCCTCGCCGCCCGACGGTCGGTCCGCGGGGTCGCAGTTCAGATCGCCCACAATCACGAACTGGGCCCGCGTCGAGAGCCCGCCCGTCCGCCCCTGGTCGTCCACGATGTACGTCGCATCCTCCACATAGTCCGCCCAGAACCGCACCTCATCGTGATTCCTTCTTACATTCCGCTGCTCGGCCCCATCAAACGCCGGCGGCGTCGGATGGCTGCACAGCACGTGCAGCACCTGCCCATCGGGCAGTCGCACCGGAACGTCCCAGTGGCTCTTGCTCGACAGCCGCATCACCGCACGCTCAGCATCGTCGTACCACGGCCCGCCGCTCACCGGATCGGTCGGCATCAGGTGATTGGGCATGTACTCCCACGGCAGCAGCCTGAACGTGCGGACGTCCTCGACCATGATCTCCAGCCGCTCATCGACCAGCAACGCCATCCCATACTGCCCGGGGAACTCCCCGTATCCCCAGCAGTCCCCGCCGTACTTCCGCCCGCCCTCGCTCGAGGCGCCGGGCCTTCCGTCCGCCCCCGCCGCTGCCGGCGTCGGGAACGACGTCACCACCTCGCCGTCGGCGTTCAGATCGTGCCCCGAGGGCATCCCCGTGTTGGTCGGCCCCATGTACACGCGGTAGGCGATCGGCGTCAGCCCCTCGAGCTGCGACACCGCCAGCACGTTGTCCACCAGTCGCCTGGCATTCTGCCCCGCCGTCGCCCCCTCCACGAACCCGGGCGACCCCGGCCCGTCGTACGCGATCTCACTCAGAAGAATGATGTTGGGCCGGATCCGCTGGATCACCTCGCCCAGCGCGCGAACCCGCGCGGTGCCCCGCCCGGCCAAGTCCTCCGTGCGCACGTCCTCAAGGTTGAACGTCGCCACCCGCAGCGCGGTCGCGGGCGCCGCCGGCGGGACGCCCCCACGCTCTCCCGTAGGCTGCGCCCCTGCCGCCTCCCCGCCGACGGCCATCGCGATCGCTCCCAGCACGCACCATCCATGTCGCATCGCCGCGCCTCCTTACGCCCCGAGCCCGGGCACAACTCTAGTGGCATCCCCCGCAGCGGCACGGACTCGGCCCCGATTCTGGGCGTGGTATCGTGTCGCACCCGCCCTGGAGCCCACCGATGTCCGCCCCCAATGATCCGCGCGTGCCCGCCGCCCCGATGGACTCAACC
>CAZHKB010000362.1:0-3093 GCA_964533405.1 uncultured Phycisphaeraceae bacterium
CCGGCCCAGGCCTTGACCCCCCGGGTGGTGCTGGAGGCGGTTGTGGATATCAGTTCGCAGCGGGTCCGCGTCGCGTATCTTCGCGATGTGACGCTGATGGAGACGGCAGAGGCGATCCTGAATGACCCGGGCCTGGCCGAAGAACTCGGGCTGGGGGCGGGCATATCCCCTGACAACGAGCAACCGGAGGAACTTGACGACGCGCGAGCCGTCGAACCGACACAAGAGGATGGAGCGGGCCAAGGGCCGGGCGGTGGTGGTGCGCCCATGCGGGGTGAGGCGGGCGACGGCACCGAGTTTGACTCGCCGGGTACACCCGGCGGTGAGACGAGCCATCGGCCGGGTCGTGCGCGTGGGGCGGAGGGGGCTTCGGAAGGCGGCGACGTGAACGGATCGGGCGACTCGGGCGGTTCCGGGCAGACCAGCGGATCAGGAACGGAGTTCAAGGACCGCCGAATCGGGCGGTGGACGTCACGGGGAGGTGGTGCGTGAGTGCTCGCGGGCGCGTGACGGTGATCGACCTGGACCACGAGCGCCTGTCGTTCGTGGCGGGCGATGTTGGTGCGCGCCGGGTGCGGGTGGAGACATCTGGGAGCGTGGCGAGGCCCGCGGGGATCGACGCGGCCAAGGCCCAGACGCTGGGTGCATGGGTGGGCGAGTGTCTGAAGAATGCGGGCGTGGCGGGGCGCGGGGGGGTGCTGGTGTGCGTGCCGCGCGGCAACGTGGTGATGAAGCGGCTGGCGTTCCCCGGGCTGGCGTCGCACAACGACCCGGACCTGGTGGCGATGGTGCGGTTGCAAATGACGCGGCAGATGCCGATGAAGGTCGAGGGGACGGCGATTGACTTTGTGCCGATGGGGCGCGTCGGCGCGGGCGGTGGTGGTGACGGCGCGGGTGCGGACGGATTGGGAGTGGCGGGCGCCGCGGGCGGGGCCGGCGAGGGGCCCGCGCTGGAGGTGCTGGCGTGCGCATTGCCGGGCGATCGTGTCGAGTGGTGCCGGTCGGTGGCGCAGGCGGCCGGGGTCAAACTCGGGGCGCTGAGCCTGCGTGCGTCGGGGGCGGCGACGCTGCTGGCGCAGGAGGGCGCATCGGCGACCGGGACGGTGCTGGGGATTTCGATCTCGTGGTCGTCGGTCGAGTTTGTGGTGGTGCGGGATGGCGAGATTGTGTTCGTGCGATCGGCGGACGTCGCGCTCACGCCGGATGTCGATGCGTCGTCCGAGTCGCGTGCGGAGGTGATCCAGTACGCCGAGCGGGTGGCGGTGGAGGCCAAGCGGACGTGGATGGCGTACCGGGTGTCCCCCGGGTCGTCGGAGGTGTGGTCGGTGGTGGTGGTGGGGGGCGGGCCGCTGGCGCGAGAGGTGGCCGATCGCTGCGGGCGGTCGCTGGACCTGTCGGCATCGGCGGCGGAGTTGCCCGGGTTCGTGGAGATGGTTCCGGCGAGCACGGACGCGGCGTCGGTCGCGCTCGCGCCGCTTGTGGGGCTGATGGTGGCGCACGCGTCGGACCGCCCGGTGTTCGACTTTGCGCATCCGAGGCAGGCGCCCGACACCGGGGCGGGGGCGCGGCGGGCCGCGCTGCTGGGCGTGCTGGGGGCGATCGTCGTGATCGGCGGGGGGCTGGTTCTGGCGAACATGCAGGTGGGGGCGACGCGGACGGCGGCCAAGCAGGCCGAGCGGGAACGCAATCAATGGGGCGAGCGGCTGGTCGATCACATCCGGGCGGATGCGAGGCTCCAGCACGCCGAGCAGTGGCTGACCGCGGACGTGGACTGGATCGCGCACTGGGCGAAGATCAGCCAGACGATGCCCGCACCGCCCGAGGCGCTGCTGGATTCGCTGGGCGGGTCGCTCACGAGGTATCAGGTGCGGTTCCAGCCGGGTGCCAGCGGCTCGAGCAAGACGTACGCCAACTCGCGATGGAACCTGGATCTGGAGGCGGTTCTGCACGCGACGGGGCGGCTTTCGAACCGGATCGTGGGCAACCAGTTCCGGGAGCGGCTGGTTTCGGACCCGACGTATGTGGTGGAGAGCCGCGGGGCGGATACCGAGACGTCGTTCGACATGGACCTGGTGACGAGCACGCGGCTGCCGGAACTTGGAGGGGCGACGGGTTCAGGGCCCGGGCCTGGGCCCGGGGCGCTGGGGTCGGCAGATGGCGCGGGGCAGACGGCGGCGCCAGATGGCGCATCGGGCGAGCCCACGGTCGCGGTTGCGACGAGCGAGGCCGAGCAGGCCGCCGCACAGGCTGCAGAGGCCGAGCGTCGGCAGACGGCCAGCAACGTCACCCACGGGCGCGGGGGTGCGCCATGATGCCGGTTAAGACGCTTGGCATCGCGGGGGTGGGGGCGGTCGTGCTGCTGGGTGCGGCATGGATGGGGTACTCGCGCGTGTATGCGGGGCCGATGGCCGACGCGCGGGCGGACCTGGTGCGGTTCCGGAATGCGTCGCGTGCGTACGAGCGCGACCTGGAGACGGCCGGGGCGGTGAAGGCCCGCCTGCGCGAGATCGGCGCGACCACGCTTGGCACGAGTGATGAGCAAGTCGCGCACAACTTCCGCTCGCTGCTGCACGAGATGGCGGCCATGGCCGGGCTGTCCGACATCACGGTCACCCAGAACCGCACGGCCAACGAGACGAACCCCGCGATGCAGGCGCGCCTGGCCGGCATTCCGCGGGGCGAGAGCCGCACCGTGGACTTCTGGGTGATGAACGGCGAGATCCGCGGCGTGGGCACGCTCGACCAGGTTGCCCGCGCGCTGTCGTTGAGCGACCGGCAGTCGTGGGTCCATCGCGTGCCGTCGTTCTCCGTCGCGCCGGTGAACGACGAGCGCGATCGGTTCGAGGTGCGGATCGCGGTGGCGACGCTGATTCTGCCGGACCTGGGCCCGGGCGCGGACGCGGCGGCGACCGTGACGCCGCTGGAGCCCGGCGCCGAGGCGGCGTGGGCGTCGATCGTCTCGAAGAACGTGTTCCGCCTGCCCGATGCCGCCGCGCCGGTCGCGCCGCCAACGACCGAGTCGGTGCCGGATGTTCCGGCGGGTCCGCCGCCTCACCCCTACTTCGCGTGGCGGCTGGCGGGGGTGATGGAGGG
>CAZHKB010000363.1:0-3083 GCA_964533405.1 uncultured Phycisphaeraceae bacterium
ACCCATGAATCCGCGAATCCCCGGGAGCCGATTGCTGGTATGAATATGTGCGGGCAGGCGGGTGCCCGAACCAGATCGGAAGGGGGCCAGGCGTGGTGCGAGCGAGTTCCGGAATGAGGCGTGGGTTCACGCTGATCGAGTTGCTGGTGGTCATCGCGATCATCGCGGTGCTGATGGGGATCCTGCTGCCGTCGCTGTCGCACGCGCGGGACTCGGGGCGAAGGACCAAGTGCCTGGCGAATCTGCGGAGCCTCGGGCAGGGGTTCCGGCTGTACATGAACGACTCGAACGACCTGTTTCCCGAAGTGCTGGCGCTGACCGAGCCCCAGACGGGGGGCGAGATCGAGGCCAAGTCGCTGCTGGACGTGATGGCGCAGTACATCGATGCGCCGTCGCCCAGGCGCTCGAATCCGAACGACCTGTCGAGCAACTTCATCGTCACCGATCCGTTCCTGTGCCCGGCCGACATCGCGTCGGACGACGCGGCCACGGGCAACGCGCCGATCTGGGCGGTGTATGGCACGAGTTACGAGTACTTTCCGGGCGTGGTGATCGGGTTCCTGCAGCAGTTTCTGGCGCCGCGCCCGGCCGAGGGGGTTTCGAAGTCGTACCAGATGTTCGCCGAGTCCGGGCGTGACCTGCCCGTGCTCTCGGATGCGGACAACTGGCACCCCAGGTCGACGGGCGAGCAGCGCAACGCGATGTTCTACACGGACTCGCGGGCGGACTGGGCGACCGAGCCGATGTCGGGCAAGGACGTGACGGAGTTCGTGGAGGCGGCGTTCCGGTTCTCGGGGGCCGCGATGAGGCCTTGAGGAGCCGGGGCCGCGATCAACCCATTCAACGAGTCGCAGTTCGCCCGCCCCCGCGCGACCGCCGTTGTAGTGGGTGAGTCGAGGGCCGCTCATGCGGGGGCTCGCGCACCCCGCCTCGTTGCCCCGCGGCACCGGGGCTCGAAGAACCCCGCTCTCAGACATCGCCGGCGTCGGCCGGTTCCTTGCCCATGATGCGTGAGGGCGGGAACCAGCGGAGCAGGACCACGCCCAGCTCGAACAGCAGGTACAGCGGAACGGCGAGGAAGAAGAGGCTGATGGGGTCCGACGGGGTCAGTACCGAGCCGACCACGGCGCAGACCATGATGGCCTGGCGACGGTAGCGCGTGAGCGTCGAGACCTCGACGATCCCGGCCCATCCCAGCAGCAGCACGACCACGGGGGTCTGGAATCCGGCGATGAAGGAGATGGCCAGCGAGGTGAGAAGCTTGATGTACTCGCTGATCTTGTACTGCTGGAGGATGCCGGGGGCGGAGATGAGTTCGGAGCCGACGATGCGGCGCGTCGTGGATGCGCCGTCGCCCTCGATGGCGATGCAGTAGCGGATCTGCATGAGGTCGGTGTTGATCCAGCAGTCGCCCACCGCCGGGGTCGGGGGGTCGGCGGTCAGGACGGGGAACGACGGGAGCGTGATGCCCGGGGGCAGTGGAGCGACGATGGGCACCTGGCGTCCGATGTCGCTGCCGAAGCCGATGAAGAACGCGAGCACGAGAGGGAGCATGTAGACGTACATCAGCAGCAGGCCCAGGACGGTGAGGGTGGCCGACAGAGGGAGCAGGAAGAAGGTGACGCGGCGTTCGGCGGCCCGCAGGCCCGGGGCCACGAAGAGCCAGAGTTGGTACAGAGCCCAGGGGGCTCCGACGACGACGGTGATCACCAGCGACACTCGGAGGAAGGAGCCGAATGTTTCGCCGGGGCCGGTGGCCTGGAGGGAGGCGGGCAGGCGGCGCGCGCGGAGTTCCTCCTGGACGGGGCGCATGAGGAACTCGAGGACGGGTACACCGACGAGCAGCGCGCCCACGGCGATGGGGACCAAGCCCAGCAGGGCAACGATCAGGCGACGGCGGAGGTCGTCCAGGTGCTCGCCGAAGGTCATGGCGTTGGGGTCGGGCAGGGCCGTTCCCGCGTTGGCGTTGATGCGTCGCAGGAGCATGCGCGTGGAGAGCCTCTGGGTGCGGGTAGGAGGGTAGGGGATGGGGAGGCGGGCGGCGGAAGCGCGGCGTTGAACGCTCCCGCGGTTGGCCTCCCGCCTTGACGCAGGGATGAACGCAGGCCCGGGTGGGGGGGCGGTCGCGGTGCCCGCGCACCCGGACCATTGGTGCAGGGCGTTCTCAGGTCCGGCGTCCGGCACGCGCGAGTTGCCTCAGCCCGCCGCGACGCCGGCCTTGCCCTGGACGCGGCCACGCCACGCGCGACGGCCCAGCAGGTGCAAGGCGAGGCTGTGCCACTGGACCGCGGTCATCAGCATGACGCCGATCGGGTGAGACAGGGGGGTCCACCACGGGTGGCGGAAGGCGCGAGCCAGCATGGCGCGCTGACCGACCGCCAGCGCGATGGCCAGGAGCGCGAACAGGCCGGCGGGTGGGTCCCACGGGCCAAGAGGCCACCGGCCCGCGCGACCCGAGGCGAGCAGAACGGCGCCAGCCAAGACGATCAGCCAGGGCAAGACGTGGGCGACGGCGTGCAGCACCGTGATGAAGGCGAGAAGGCCGACCGAGCCGAGGCCCTCGTAGGCGTTCTTGGCGAAGCCGCGCCAGGTGGAGGCCAGGCCGCGGTACATGCGGACGGAGCAGAGGTCGGTGGCGTCGAAGAGGTCGGTGGAGAAGCCGGCGCGGCGGACGGCCCGGGGCATCTTGATGCCGTCGTGCATGGAGTCCTTGAATGCGGCGTGCCCGTTGCTGGCGGCGTAGGCGTCGGCGCGAACGAGCAGGAACTGCCCGCAGCCGGCGGAGGTCGAGGCCTCGCGGGTGCGTCGCATACGCCCCATGGGGAGGTAGGAGAAGAGCAGGAAGAAGATCATGGGCACGAGGAGGGCTTCGCTGGGTGTGCCGACGATCTGCCGCGGGAATGTGGAGAGGAGGCCCAGGTTGCGGGCAACCGCCTCGCGGACAGCCAGGCCCATGCACCCGGGCTCAAAGCGGACATCGGCGTCGGTGAAGAGAAACCAGTGGCCGGCGGCGGCCTGCGACATCCTCCAGCACGCGTGCTGCTTGCCGTTCCAGGCATCGGGCAGGGGGTGGGTCTGGACGC
>CAZHKB010000364.1:0-3080 GCA_964533405.1 uncultured Phycisphaeraceae bacterium
GTCGGCGGACGTGAACGTGATCGCGCTGATCGGCGAGCGTGGGCGCGAGGTGCGGGAGTTTGTTGAGCATGTGCTGGGGGTGGCGGGGCTGGCACGGTCGGTGGTGGTGGTGGCGACGGGGGATGAGTCGCCGCTGATGCGGGTGCGGGCCGCGCTGGCGGCGACTTCGGCGGCGGAGCACTTCAGGGACCGCGGGAAGCATGTGCTCTTGATGATGGACTCGGTGACGCGGTTCGCTCATGCGCAACGGCAGATCGGTCTGTCGGCGGGCGAGCCGCCGGCGACGAAGGGGTACACGCCCAGCGTGTTCGCCAGCTTGGCGTTGCTGATGGAGCGCGCGGGGATTGTCGAGCCAAGTGGGGCGGCCGGGGCGTCCGGGCTTCGAAGTGGCAGAGTGGCAGAGTGGCAACGTGACAAGATGACGGATGAGCGAGCCGCGCGGGACCAGCGGGCGACACCGGCGCCCCCTGGCACGCTGCCATTCTGCCACTCCGCCACGTTGCCACTTCCCGCGACCGGCTCGATCACCGGGCTCTACACGATCCTGGTCGAGGGCGACGACATGACCGAGCCGGTCGCCGACGCGGCCCGCGGCATCCTGGACGGGCACGTCATGCTGTCGCGCAAGCTGGCGCAGCGGTCGCACTTCCCCGCGATCGACGTGCTGGACTCGGTGTCGCGCGTGGCCGATGAGGTGAGCGACAAGCCGCATCAGGCGGCCAGGCGGCAGATCGTGCGGCTCATGGCCCTGTACCGCGAGGTCGAGGACCTGGTGCAGATCGGGGCGTACGCGAAGGGCTCCAGCGTCGAGACCGACGTGGCGATCGAGTTTCGCGGGCCGATCGAGGAGTTGCTGAGACAGGGGCGGGGGGAGACCGAGGCGTTCGGCGCGGCCCGGTCGCGGATGATCGGCCTGGCGGTCAAGGCGGGTGAGGAGATCGCGAAGCGGAAGGGCAAGAAGTGACCCAGTGGCAAACCGGCAACCCGCCGAAGTAACGTGGCTCAAACATCCTGAACACCGCCTTGCTGTCCCGCTTCCTGGTGAACCATGCCCAAGTTCGTCTTCAAACTCCAGCCGGTCATCGAGCAGCGACTCCGTGTGGAGCGCGAGCATCAGCGGCGCGTGGCCGAGCTGGAGCGGGAACGCCTGGCACTGGACGGCGAGATCGCGGGGTATCAGCGGTCGATCGTGGCCGAGCGGGACGACCTGCGTTCGCGGCTGTTCGAGGAGCGGGGCGGGGCGCGGGTGAATCTGGGGCAGGTACGGCAGCAGGCACACGCCTCGCTGGGGCTGATCACCCGGGCGCAGCGGGCGGTGGTTCGGCTGGCGGGCGTGCAGCACAGGCTGGAGGCGGCGAGGCTGGAACTGATCAGGGCGACGGCGGCGCGCCGCGGCGTCGAGGTGCTGCGCGAGCGGCGGTACGAGGTCTGGAAGTATGAGCAGGAACGCCGCGAGGCAGGGGCGCTCGATGAGATGGCCGTGATGCGGGCCGGTCGGGCGAGCGAGGGCGTCGATGACCTGGGCGGGCTTGAGGAGGGCGCGGCATGAGATCGCTGTGGAACGGGCTGTGTATTCTCGCGCTGGCGAACCTGCTGGCCATCGGCGGCATCGCCGCGTGGCTGCTGGGCACGGGGCGGCTGGACAAGGCCCGCATGACCAGGCTGCGTGAGGTGCTGTCGGTGACCGTCGCCGATGAGACGGCCCAGATTGAGGAGGCCTCGGCCCAGGTCGAGCAGGCGACGCAGCAGGCCGAGCTGGCGGCCCGGGAACTCGAGGCGCCGCTGAGCGCGGCCGAGCAGTTGCATGTGCGGCTCGATCTCTCGGAGGTCGATCACCAGCGCATCGAGCGGTTGCGCCAGGAAACCGCGGACCTGACGGTCGCGGTGGACCGGGACCAGCAGCGGCTCGCGGAGGAGCGGCGCGAGTTCGCGGCCGAGAAGGACGCCTTCGATCGGATGCGGGCGGAGTTGGCGGCGGTGGAGGGCTCGGCCCAGTTCCGCAAGGCGGTGGGGACGCTGCAAGGGCTCAAGCCCCAGGACGCCGTGGCGATCTTGATGGAGATTCTCAGGATCCCGGGGGGGACGGCAGAGTCGATTGCGGTGGTGGGCGGTTCCACGTCGGGTGGGGCGGGCCGCACCGCCGGAATCCCGGTGATGACCGGCGGTCCTGAGCCGGTGGTGGCGTACCTGAACGCGTTGCAGGAGCGGGCGCGGAACAAGATCATGGCGGAGATCACCGCCAACGACCCCGCCTTGGCCGCCGATTTGCTGGAACGCCTCCGGACGCGCGGGCAGATCGCCCGCACGCCGGAGCCAGTGAGCAGATGACAGACGCGTTTGCGGCGAGCGGCGGTGGCGGGACGGCAGGAACGGCGGGGGCGGTGCGCAAGCACGAGCCGGCGGGGGCGCACAAGCCGCGCGGTCCGCGGGCGATGGAGTCGGAGTTCGGGGCGATGCTGCTGGCGTCTGGAGTGCTTCAGGTGGGTGCGGGCGCGACGCCCGGGATGGTGGGTCATTCACGGAGTGCTTCTGAGGCCGCCTCGACGGCGCGGCCCGGGTCGAAGTCCGGGGGTGGGAAGGCGCGAGACGCGGCGGACGTGCGGCTGGCGACGGCCGAGTCGACGCGGGCGTTGAAACAGTCCAGCGCCGATCGATTGCGGACGGTGGGGTCGGGCGTGAGCCTGTCGGCGCTCGCGCAGGCGGAGATGGCCAAGCCCGGGGAGTCCGCGGCGCGGGCGGAACTGGGACAGGCGACGGAGCCCGGCCCAGTTGGTCAGCGAGGCGAGTCGGCGCCGCGTGCCGAGAGCATGTCCGGCGAGCGGGCGGGACGTGACGCCTTTGGAGGCACCGGGTCGGGGAGCGCACACGGATCGCCGACGCGAGGCGGGTCCGATCTGGCGAACGCCGGAAACGCCGGGGCGGCCGCGAGCAACAAGGCTGCGTCATCGCCCGCGCCGAGCGCGGCGGCGGGAGCACTGGGCGCGCTGGACCGGTTGGCTGAGGCCGCGTCGCGCGTTCAGATATCCAGGCCAGGCGCTGCGACAGCGGTGGCCGCGCCCGCGGGCGGCCGGCGCGTGACG
>CAZHKB010000365.1:0-3069 GCA_964533405.1 uncultured Phycisphaeraceae bacterium
GCCCACGACGCCCCGCGGCGCGCCCGTCATGGCCGCGCAGTGCAAGACAGCCGCTTCGAACGATCCCGGCAGATACGAGTACACATTGTGGGCTTGCGGCTCGATCCGCCCCCCGACCAGCCACTCCTGCGGCAACTGGAGGTGGTATGAGAGCACGTCAAACCCGCCGTACTCGCTGTCCCACAGCCAACCGGGGGGCGCGCTGGCCGCCGCGACCAGGACGCCGATCGGGACGAGCATGAGCCAGGTCATCAGCACCGGGCGTCCGATCTCGACTCGTGCTTTGCGGCGCTTCCACAGGAACGCGATCAGCCCGCCCCATCCCGGAGCGAGCACCGCCACCGCTGTGATTGGCGACGCGAGCAGCCCCAGACTGCCGGCCACCTGAGACACCATCGCCAGCACCGCGATCCCGATCCCCACCACCAGCGCCGCCTGATCTCGCGCGGGGCGAACCAGCCGCGACAACAGCAGGCCGTACCCGATCCCCGCCGCCAGATACACCCCACCCGGGCTGGCCCAGCGCGCCACCTGCGGCAGCATCAGGATCGCATCCAACGCGTCGCCGCCCCGCCCGATCGAGAGCATGACCACGACCGCGCCCACGCCAACGAGCACGAGCGCCACGCCCGCCGCGGGCGGTCGATCGACGCGGGTGCCGGTGCCTGGCGACTTCACGCGCGGAGTGTACGAGATTGCTCCACCCGTCCACGAGGCTGGCCTTGCGGAATGGGGGCGGGGCAGGGCGGGGGTGTCCGCACCACCCGGATGGTTGCCTCTGCCCACGCTCAATCGCACGCGGCGGACGCCTCATCCCTACGATTCCAGGCATCACCCCGACGCGATCCCCAGAGGCCCACATGCCCGACGAACCCAAGATCATTGTGGACGACGATTGGAAGAAGCAGGCCCGTGCCGAAAAGGCAAAGCTGGCCGAGGCCGAGAAGGCGGCCCAAGCGAAGGCGGCCGCCGTCGCCGCGCGTCCGCTGGCAACGCCAACTACGGCGACGCCCGCCAGCGCCGCCGGAGCCGCGGCCCGATCCGCCGATCCAAGCGGCGCGGGCGGTCCCTCGGCCCCCGCTCCGGCGGCTTCAAGCGGCGCCCCTGCGGGTTTCGCGGGCCAACAGGAGCATCCGCCCGTCGATTTCTCCGAGATCGTCCGCATGTTCGGCAGCCAGGCCCTGCTCTACATGGGCCAGATTCCCGACCCGCAGACCGGCAAGGCGATCGTCTCGCTCGAAATGGCCAAACTCCACATCGACATGCTCAGCGTGCTCGAGGAGAAGACCCGCGGCAACCTCTCGCCCGATGAAGACACCGAGCTCAAGGGCGCGGTCGGCGAGCTCCGGATGGTCTTCGTTGAGATCGCACGCACCGTCGCCAAGGCGATGAAGGAGGGGCGGATCGGCCCTCGGGGCGAGGTCCGCTCGCCCGCGGGCCAGGCAGGCATGATGCCGGGCGAGTTCGGGCCGATGTCGGGGCCGGGCTTTGATCCGGGCAATGTCGGCGGGTTCCCGGTGGCGTGAGGCCACGACCCGATGCCGTGTGATTCCGGAATGGTCGCCCCGCGCGAGCCGATACAGGTGGGTCATGCCCAGCGATGGACCCCAACGCGGTGAACCGCTCCCCCCGCACGCGGGAGGGTGCCGGGCATGGACGTCATGCTCGGCTTGGCCAAGCGCGTCACCGACGTGACGGACAGCCCCGTGGTCGGTGGGATCGCCGACGCGCTTCACGGCTGGGACCGATACGCCCGAGACATCGATATCTACACCGCGGACTTTCAAGCGACACACCAGAAGCTCCCGGCCGCCGGCATTCCGTGCGACGCCGCTCGACGGGAGCACCTGATCCAAGGCGTGGCGATCCACATGGTCGCGGACGATTCGCGGGGCGGACCCCCAAAGCACATCCGCCTCATCCAAGGAGTCCGCGTGATCGCCTTGGCCGACCTCATCCGCGGGAAGCTCGCCGTGGGCCTCGAGAACATCAACTGGGCCAAGGATCTGGCGGACGTGGTTGAACTGATCCGCGCGATCACGCTCGCCAAGGACTTCGCGCCAAACCTCCCCAAGCATCTTCGGGCTCCCTTCACGGAACTGGTGGATCAGGTCCTCGACCCGCGGCGCACGCCGATCCCGCCGAGAGAGTTCTGGAAGCGCTACGCCTCGTAACTGGGTCGCGCCAGACCGCCCACCCGTCCCCTTTCCATTCGGTTCCGAGAAAGCCCCACACCGCCCGCGATCCGTGCCGAACGGACGTTCCGGAACGACCGCCCGGCCCGCCCGGGGGCGGATCGACAGCCCTCGGAATCCTGTCAGGCCAACCCAGAAACGGAGGTTTCTCTGTGGAGGGACGCACGAGGCGTCCGAGAAACAGGCCGCGATTCGGGCGCCCAGACGGCGCGCCCCGCCGCCGGCAACCAATGAGCCGTGCTCGACACGGAACCCCGCGCTTCGCGGGGAAGGAGATCGCCATGTCCGCTCGCAAGTCCCTGTCTGCCCGCCTGCTGCTCGCCATGACCGGCGTCGCCGCGCTGAGCGCCGCGGCCTGGGCCCAGCCGCGAGACACGCTCCGCTATCAGGGCGATCCGGTCTACAACCAGCCCCTGGGACGCGACATGAGCTCGTTCGTCGGCACCATCACCGTCGACGGCCAGACCCACGAGCTCTACGAGTGCGACGGCGTGCGGGCCGGCATTATCGAGGCCCTCGAGTGCGCGGGCTACGACGTCTGGCTCGAGGGTCGCGAGATCGTCGTCGACACCTGCCACGGCACGCCCCGCATCCGCTTCTGCTCGAGCGAGTACCGCCTGAGCACCTACCGCGGCTGCGACGAGCTGCGCCTGACCCTCCGCCCGCGCTATCGCCACCACGAGGGCGTCGAGATCATCCAGCCGGTCCGCGACCGCTACCGCGTCGAGTCACCCGCAATCATCTTCGACGTGTCGATCGGCGGGGGCCGCGACCGCGGCGGGTATCACGAGCAGCGCGAGCGCAACGAGCGCCCGGGCAACCGACGCGATGGCGATGGGTACGAGCGCCCGGAAGACCGCGGCGACCGCGGCGA
>CAZHKB010000366.1:0-3060 GCA_964533405.1 uncultured Phycisphaeraceae bacterium
CTCCGCACCCTCCCGCCCCACCGCCGGTGCCACCGCCACCATGGCCCCACCCGCCGCGCCCGCCCCGGAGCCCTCCACCAACGGCTCCCACGCCGGCGATCGCATCTTCGCCTCCCCCCTCGCCCGCAAAGTCGCCGCCGAGACCGGCGTCGACCTGTCCCAACTCTCCGGCTCCGGCCCCAGCGGGCGCATCGTCAAGAAGGACGTCGAAGCCGCCGGCTCAGCCCCCGCGGCCCGCCAGAAGCAGCCTGCGGCCCCCGCCAACGACGGCGCCCTCACCAAGCCCCTGCCCGCGGTCGGCGCGACCCTCGAAGCCAAACTCATCCCCCTGTCCTCCATGCGGGCCACCATCGCCAAGCGCCTGGTCGAGTCCAAGACCACCATCCCCCACTATCAGGTGACGGTGGATGTGGATATGGACGCGCTGCAAACCCTCCGCGCCCAGCTCAACCAGCAGCTCGCGGGCCTGTCGGGCGCGGGCGGCGTCAAACTCTCCGTCAACGACTTCCTGGTCCGCGCCTGCGCCCTGGCGATGCACGAGCACCCGTTTGTCAACAGCAGGTGGGTTGAGCGCGGGAAGGAGGGCCCGGCGGTTGAGATCATGGGGTCGATCAATGTCGGGATCGCGATCGCGCTGCCGCAGGAGCGTGGCGGCGGGCTGGTGGTCGGCAGCCTGCGCGGGGCCGACCAGCTTGGGCTGCGGCATATCTCGGGCGAGTCCAAGCGGCTGGCGACCAAGGCCCGTGAGAAGGGCCTGACGATCGAGGAGATGAGCGATACGACGTTCACCATCTCGAACCTGGGCATGTTCGGGGTAGCGCACTTCAACGCGATCATCAACCCGCCCAACGTGGCGATTCTGGCGGTTGGAGCCGCGATCGAGAAGCCGGTGGTGCGGGACGGGAAGATCGTGGTTGGGCAGGTGATGTCGATGACCATGTCGAGCGATCACCGGGTTGTGGATGGGGCGATGGCCGCGGGGTATCTGGCGACGGTGAAGGGTCTGCTGGAGAAACCGGCGGCGCTGCTGGTCTGACTGGATGCCTCGATGCCTTCCGCCGCGATGCCTTCTTCAGAATCCGTCGGTTCGGCATCCATTCACTGAAATCCCAAGGCGTGACTTCCGATCAACCCTCACCGGCCACCTCGCGCGGCAGCCGATCCTCACCGCACACACCCCTATACTCGCCCCCCGGCCCACTGCGGCCCCACACCCCAACCATCGCCTTTGCATCGGATTGCGTCCAGTCCCTGTACCACCTACGCCGTCGCGCACACGCCGTGACGCCCGCTCTCCACTCTGCACTCTCCAATCTCCGATTCCTGATCTCAGACCCCAACGCCTTTCCAACCCCGGAGCCCCCGCATGACCCGTCGGACGACCATCCTCGCCCTCGCCGCTGGCGCCGCCCTCACCTCCTCCACTTTGGCCGCGCCGCCGGCCCTGGACTTCGTCCCCAAGGGCGCGGTCATGGTCGCCGCCGTCGACAACGTGGGTGAACTGGGCGGCAACGTCCAAGCCCTGGTCGAGGCCCTAGGCATGGACGAGGTCGCCCAGAACATCGCCATGGGCACCATGATGATGGGCGGCATGGGCGTCAAGGCCGACGGCTCCGCCGCCCTCGTCATCATGTCCGCCGACATGGAAGCCCTCCAGTCGGGCCGGGGTGCCATCGCCCTCATCGCCGAGTTCACCGACTACAACGCCTTCATCACCAACTTCGGCGGTGACCCCGAGGCCGACATCGCTTCCTTCGAGATGAACGGCTCGCCCGCCTTCGCCCGGCGGCTCTCCAACGGCTTTGTCGCCGTCGGCCCCGACCAGGACACCATCGAGTCGATCGACGACGAGGGTGGCCAGGGCGAGGCCCTCGCCGAGTGGTCCGGCAACGTCGGCTCCACGATCTCCGACGACTGCAACCTCGTGCTCATGTGCGACATCCAGGCCTGCAAGGAGATGCTCGGCGAAGACTTCATGACCAAGTTCGACGAGGGTCTGGCGCAGGCCGAGCAGATGGGCGGCGAGCAGGGCGTCATGGGCGCCCAGATCGCCCGCACCTTCGTCGAGTCCTTCCTCCGTGATGGCCGCGTCGGCCTCATCGGCCTGCGCATCGACGACGCGGGCGTCGCCATCGACATCGCCGCCCAGTTCGAGGATGACTCCGAGCTCGCCGGCTTCTTCGCCGATGAGGGCGATGCCAACGGCCTGCTGGGCCACCTGCCCTCCGTCCCCGTGCTGCTCGCCGGCGCGTTCGACACCTCCCACCCCGGCGTCCAGAAAATCATCGCCAACCTGGGTGCCCTCCGCCAGGAGATGCTCTCGGACGCTGCCCCCAGCCAGATCATGGAGATGCTCAAGGCCGCCGACGGCGGCGCGATCGTCATCGGGAACTCCGCCGCGCTGCTCTCGGGTGGCCTCTTCTCCAACACCGCCATGTACCTCGAGACCAATGAACCCGAGCAGGTCCTGGAGGCCAACGAGGAGGCCCTGGCCGCCGCCAACGGCCAGGACAACCAGGGCATGACCATGCGCACCACCTACACGCCCGACGCCCTTACCGTCGCCGGCGCTCCCGTCGATTCCTGGACCATGGCCATGGAGATGGACCCCGACTCCCCCATGGCGTCCCAGATGCAGATGGGCCTGATGGGCCTCTTCGGCGCCTCCGGCGGACCCGCCGGCTACATGGCCGAGATCGAGTCGGGGGTTGTCGGCACCATGAGCCAGAATCGCCGACTCCTGGAGACCGCCATTAATGCCGCTCGCAATGGCAATGGCCTCTCCGAGCACGCCGACATCGCGGGCGTCTCGGAGAACATCCCGTCGGGCAACATTGCCGAGCTCTACATCGGCGTGGGCAACATCCTCAACACTGTGACCTCCGTCATGGGCATGATGGGCCAAGACATGGACGTCGAGATCCCCGAGAACGTCGGCAGCGTCCCCGTCGCCATCGGCTCGCTCAACGGCGGCGTCCGCATCCGCACCTTCCTGCCCACCAACGTCATCATCACCGTCAGCGAGCTGGCCGCCTACTTCCAGGCCATGCAGGGCGGCGG